>JAHZJA010000008.1 GCA_022601155.1 Deltaproteobacteria bacterium
GGGCTTTGGTGCGAAAGAAGCGATAAAGCGCGTCGAAGTGCCGGCGATACAGGTCCGCCCCGCTCCGCTCGTCGCCGGCGGACCACGCACGCAGAAGCTCCTCGTCGGTCATCGCCAGCGAGGATAGGCGAAAAACCAAAGAAGGGGTTCCTTGGAACGCCCGCTGCGGATCGAGAGAGTAGGGATCTTTGACCGCAAATTTGAAGTGGCCCGCAAGTACTCGCCCGATCATGCTGACGTCGAGTCCTGCTCGAGGCACGTCGTGCCCGCAGCAGTCATGTCGTAGGTTGACGTAATGGTGTCTATCGGCCGAAGGGAGAGCCCCCCGTGGCGGGCCTCCCGGTGGCAGCCCCCGTGGCGGTCCTCATTGGCGTGCGGTCCCGAAAACTCGTTGCCGAAAACCGGTGTGATTTTCAAGCGTTCAAGGCCCACGTCGGCCATCCCCTCGGACGAACCGGAGGGTTTGGGACGCCCCGGGGCCGGCCTGCGCAACCCGGACAGCCCTCTCCCCTCCCCTGCTGCACGATCCCGCTCATGGACGGTCGTCTCCTCCAGTTCTTCGTCGTCGCCTTCGCCGGCTGGCTCAATCGCCATCAGGCCACGCAGCTCGCCTACCTCCTCGAGGAGAACCGCGTGCTCAAGCAACACATTGGTAAACGCCGACGCCTTCTCACCGACGCCCAGCGTCGCCGCCTCGCCACCAAGGCCAAAACAGTCGGCCGCCGAGCCCTTCTCAATCTCTCCACCATCGTCACGCCCGATACCCTGATGCGATGGACCGCAAGCTCGTCGCCAGCAAGTACGACGGCAGCCATCGGAGAGGGCCTGGTCGGCCGCGAACGCCACACGTCATCACCGAGCTCGTCGTCCGATTCGCCATCGAGAACCCCGGTTGGGGATACACCAGGATCCGCGGCAACCTGGCCGTCCTCGGCCACCATGTTGGCCGCACGACCATTGCCCGTATCCTCGCCAACCACGGCATCAACCCGACACCTCGCCGACCGATGCAATGGTCGACCTTCCTCAAGGCTCACTGGAGAGCCATCTGCGCCGCCGACTTCTTCACCGTCGAGGTCCTCACGCCCACCGGGCTCTCCCGACGCCATGTTCTGTTCGCCATCGATCTCGAGACCCGCGCCGTCGAGATCGCAGGCATCGTGGCCGAGCCCTGCGAACAATGGGTCATGAACTTGGTACGTGGCCTTCTCGACGCCTTCGACGGCTTTCTTTTGGGCAAGCGGCACCTCATCCTCGACCGCGACCCGGTCTTCACCAAGGGTGTACGGCAGCTGCTCCGAGGGGCGGGCGTCCAGGTCGTGCGCCTGCCCGCACGGAGTCCAAACCTCAACGCCTACGCGGAGCGCTTCATCGGCTCCGTCAGGCGCGAGTGCCTCTCGAAGGTCATCCCGCTGGGCGACCGTCATCTCCGGCACATCCTCAAAGAGTACATCGACCACTACCATGTCGAGCGGCCACACCAGGGCCTGGACAACCGACTGCTCCGACCCGAGCTTGCTGCCAACGACACCGGACCAGTGCGACGCCGAGAACGACTCGGTGGCGCCCTCGACTTCTACTCCCGCGCCGCATGAGCGGTGCGATCCCCGTCCCAGAGCTCCTCGTTCTCCGCGCAACGTCATCAGACTGAGACCACCGCAACCAGCGTCAGCGCCCAAATCTCCGCCGCCGAGAATTGGTACATCACGAGCTCGATCCTGCCATCGAGTTCTTGGCGCCTGCCGATCCTCGGTCGGGGATCCAGACCGGTGTGCGTGTCAGCGGGTATTGGCGCTTCCGACTCCGCGCTCGTCGAGCCAGGCCTGGAGCTCGGCCCTTGACGCCTCGTGCTCCGGCGAATCGCCATAGTGGGTTTGGGCCGCGCGGGCGAGCTCTAGGCTTTCCATCGTGACACCGTCGCGAGGATCGGGGGCGAGCGCCTGCGCGAGCGTGAACTGAGCTCGAGCGCGGGAGACTGTGTCCTGGCCCTGTGCGCTGCGAAGGGCCACGGCCCGCCGAGCCCGAGCGATGGCGGCGGCGGGCTTCCCCTCGCTGAGCTCCAGCTGTGCGGCGGCCAACAGCGGCAGCGCCAGCGCAGGGTCGTCGCTGCCCAGCGCCAGGGTCCAGTCCGACACGACCTTCGCAAACAAATCGCGGCTCCGCTGTGGCTCGTCCGTCAACTCGTTGAGGCCAGCCAGGTTTGTGATGGCTCTCCAGATCGATGCGTGGCCCGCCTCGTGGACCTCTGTGCGGATCGCCAGCACCCGCTCGAACATGGCTCGCGCCTCGTCTGGGTGCGCGTCCGTGGCTTCGAGGATGGCGAACTCTTCCAGCGAGTTGGCCACCAGAACGTGGCTGCTGCCGTAGACGGTCTCGCGGATGTCGAGCGCCCGCTGAAACAGGCCGCGAGCCCGCGTCGTCTCGCCGGTCTCTCGCTGGATGAGCGCGAGGTTGAAAAGGACGTTCGCAACGTTGGCGTGCCTGGGGCCCAGCGTTGCCTCGAGTCCGAGACGTGCACGCTCATAGTGAGCCTTTGCCTCGGGGAGTCGGCCGGCCCAGTGGTGAATCGTGCCGATCGAGTTCAGCGCGTTCGCGGTCTTGGCGTGCAGCGCACCGAACCGCGCCTCGTAGATCTTCGCCGCGTGCGTGGCGTGCTCGAGCGCGGGCTCGAGCTGTCGCAGGTCGAGGTGGGCGGCGGCGAGGTTCCCCAGAGCCAAGGCGACGAGCACATGGTCATCGCCAAGCGCGGCTTTGTAGGTCTTCAGCGCGCGCGAATGCAGAGCGAGGGCCTCATCATGATCACCCATGCCGCCCACGGTGTTGGCCATGCCCACCAAGGTCTGGGCGACATCGGGGTGTGCATCGCCCAGGGTCTGTGTCCGGATGGAGACGGCGGTCTCAAACTGCGCCATGGCCTCCTCGAAGCGCGAGAGCTCCTGGTAGAGGTTGCCGAGGTTGTTGCGGGTCCGAGCGACCAACAAGTGCCCGGGGCCGAGGTCCGCCTCCAACACCTCCAGCGCCTCGAGATACCCCACCTCGGCTTCGTCGAACCGCTCCAGCTGCTTGAGCAGACTCGACCGACGGTGAAGCAGGCCGGCGCGGCGCAGTGGCGTCTGCCCCCGCGCGCGCTCGTGGACCTCTGCGAGTCGCATCCACAGCATCCCCCGACTGGGCTCGTTGCGCTGCGCGCCGAGTAGCTTGGCGAGCTCCAGAGCGGTGGCGCTAGCGATGTCGACGCTCTGGCTGTCCACGGCCTCAA
>JAHZJA010001031.1 GCA_022601155.1 Deltaproteobacteria bacterium
CCGCGCCGCCCCAGGACTCCCTCGAGCCGCTGCACGTGGCCATCTCTGCGTGCAACGGCAACAGCTTCGACTGGCCCGCGCTGCTGCGCACCGCCGACGAGTACTACGACGTCTTCATCCACCTGGGCGACATGGCCTACAACGACGGCGCGTTCTCGCTTCCGGAGTACCGGGCCAGCTGGCGCAACTATCTGGCCGGGGAGGGCTTTCGGCAGTGCTACGCGCGGTCGGGCATGTACGCCACGTGGGACGACCACGAGATCGACGACAACAGCAACTTCGATCGGGAGACGATGGACCCGATGCAGCTACAAAAGCGGCAGAACGCGATGGACGCGTACTTCGAGACGCTGCCGATCGAGGCGGAGGGCCCGGACTATCAGCTGTGGCGCAGCTTTCGGTGGGGGCGTACGGCCGAGATCATCGTGCTCGACTGTCGCTACGAACGCCGACCGTCTCAGGGCGAGTACATGAGCGAACAGCAGCTGGCCTGGCTCGAGCAGATCCTCCTCGACAGCCCCTGTCACTTCAAGATCGTCGTCAACTCGGTGCCCATCACCAACATGCCGCTGGCGTGGGACCTGGCTGCCTTCGACCGCTGGGAGGGGTTTCCCGCCTCGCGCAATCGGTTGCTCGACCTCATCGACGACAACCTCATCACCAACGTCTGGTTCCTGTCGGGCGACTTTCACACCTGCTTCGTCTCGCGGGTCGAGCCGGGTGGTGGTCTGATCGCCAATACCTACGAGATCGCGGTGACGGGTGGGCGAAGCAATCCACTGCCCGATTTCCTGACGGGCTTCGATGGTCCCCAGTTCGACTACGGGGTGACGGTGCCGCGGGGGTGCGTGCTGATCTTCGATCCCGAGTCCAACGCGGTGAATGTCCGGTTCATCGACCCGCAGACGGGCGAAGACCTGTTCAACGAGTCGCTGACGCAGGCGTGAACCACGAAGCGCGGCGCGCTGTCGTGTGGGTTCAGCCCGCGGGGCGACAGATGCCGCCGCCTTCGATCTGGGCGTTGGTCCTGAACGTGTTGAGCTGCGTCCACGAGGGCGTCTCTACGGTGGGGATGGTGCCGTCTTCCCGTACGTTCGACACGTGATAGGTGTGCTGGTTCCAGATGCGACGAGACTGGATCCATCGGTCCTCGATGTCGCGAATGGCCTGCACGGCCGGCGAACCGCCGATCGTCTGAAAGTTGGACACCACGACGATCTCGGCCGACCCGTCGTTGTCGATGTCGGCCACCACGGGATACTCGAGCCCCGTTCCGCTCTGGCGCGGCGCGGTGAGCAGGGGGTTGCCGTTGGGGTCGTACACGAACAGCTGGGTCTCATCGGCGTACATCGCCTCGGCGAGGCTGTCGCCGTCGAAGTCGAACGCAGTCCCACCCGCCGAGCCGCTGAGATCGAGGACGGGCGACTGCCAGATGATGGTGGGCATGAGCGCGCTGACCTCGTAGGTCGCGTAGGTGTTGCCCGAGCTGGTGGCGAACTCGGCCACGCCGTCGCCGTCGAAATCGTGGACGGTGCCGGGCTTGTACCAAGTGGTCCAGATGCTGGTGGGGTCGCCGGTGGGGGTGAGGCCCGACCACAACACGGTGCCGTCGGCGTCGATGAGGTTCATCCCGTCGGCATTCATCACCAGGATCTCGGGCCCCGGCTCGGCGTCGAGGTTGGCGACGTGGGGGACTCCCGGCTGCAGACCGGTGTCGTAGTAGGGGCTTCCGTCGTGATGAAAGGCCACGGCCCCGTGGATGACCTCTTGATCGCCATCGCCGTCGAGGTCGGCCGAGGTCACCAGCGAGCCCACCCCGTTGCCGCCGTCGGTGCCGTTGTTCCACAGCGAGATACCGGCCTCGTCGTAGACGCCGCCGCCCACCATGATCTCCACGTTGCCGTCACCGTCGAGGTCGGCCAGCGCGGGTCCGGCGAAGTCGACGATGCCCGCGGGGGTGGGGCTCATCCACTTGAGCGCGCCCGTGTGCTCGAACGCCACCACCTGCCCCGTGTTCGTGGTCGTGACGATCTCGGGGATCCCATCGTGGTCGATGTCGCCCAGCGCCGGGGTCACGGTCGCGCTGACGGGCTCGGCGATGGTGAAGTGTTCCGTGCCGTCGTCCCCCGAGAGCACCACGATCTGGCCGATGAGGGTGAAATCGGAGAAGGCCACGACCACCACATCGGGGGTGTCGCACAGGTCGATCGTTCCATTGCCATCGTCGTCGGTGAGGTTGGCGACCAGGGGCGTCGACACGGCCTGGGTGAGGGGCCCACCGCCGCCGTTCCACTCCCACTGCACATCGGGCTCGAAGGCATCGGGGGGAGCGGTCTGGCGACACGTGCCCACGCCGGCGCCGTCGCGCTGGACCGTGCACGAAGGTGCGTCGACCCCCGCGTCGGGCATCGTCCCGACGTCGAAGATCGTGTCGTCGGTGGTGGCGGTGCCATCGGCGGGACCGGTGCTGGTGTCTCGACCCGTTGGCTGCCCGCTGGCACTGCTGTCGACACCGTTCGATGTCCCATCGGTCAGCGTGGTACCGGTGTCGGTCGGCCGCGAGGTGGAACCGCTGCCGTCGGCAGAACCATCATCCCCTGCGCAGGCGGTGAACCCGGCACCACACGCCACCCCGATCACGAACCTGCGCATCTTCACCATCGTCGATACCCCCACCGCCGATACTAGCAGGCAGGGGCATCGCGAGGTGTGGGCTACACCCCGCGTCGGTGTGGTCCGGGAGGGCTACTTGGTGCCCTTGCCTTCGTTCCTCTTGGCCTTGATGCGCTGGAGAATCGCCTCGCCCTCGTCGATCACGTCGTCCTCTTCGGTACGCACGTCCTGGCCCATGGCGGCCACATCGGCGTCCATGTTCTCGAACCGCGCGAGCATCTGATAGAGCGCCAGGCGGCTACCAGGCGCCGGGCCTTCCACGTCTTTTTCGTCGTTCTTCGCCGGGATGTGGATGTCTCCACGAGCGCCGTCGACGACACACTTGTGGGCTGCGGTGAGGATCTTGCCGGGATCCTTCTGCGCGGAAAGGCCCTCCAAGATCGCGAACTCGTCCTTGTAGTGATTGATGAACGTGTCGATGGCCGCTCCGGAGCCGCAGCGGGCGTAGAGCGGATCGTACTTGTCGGGCACCACGGCGGTGGTCGCGTCGATCACGTTGTCGGCACTGCGCACGGCAAAGTCCGACCCGGCCGTCGCCAGCATCTGGAAGTCGGTGAGCATGTGCCCGTAGAGGATCGAGCGCACGAAGGCCTTGCGCAGGCTGGCGCCCGACAACTTCTTCGAGAACACGAAGGTCAGGTCGTTGTAGCCACCGCCCAGATCCTCGCGCAGGACACCAAAGCCCAGCTCCTTGTCGGGGCGAATCTTCTTGGCCTTGGCCGG
>JAHZJA010001032.1 GCA_022601155.1 Deltaproteobacteria bacterium
GGGCGAGGCCCCCGCGGGGGATGGGGCGGTGCCCAATCGCGACAGTCGTCCCGAGTTGCCCGCGGAGCGCGAGACCCCCCGACACCTGCGCCCCGAAGACTTTGGCCGGGAGTCCCCCGCCCGCATCGACGAGTCGGTCGCGGTCCGAGCCGCGGGTGACGACCTCCAACTGCGCGCGGCGGTGCAGCACCTGCGCGTGCTAGCCCGCCTTGCCGCCGACTAGAAGGGGTCGTTGCCGAGCAACGAGGCGACATCGAAGTCGATCACGCCCTACGGGTCCGACCTCACGACCTCGCGTCGCTCGGCGCGCCGCACGGTCGCACGGCGCACGCACGCGCTGACAAGCCGGTCCCACGCTCGGAGGGCGCGACGATGATGCGGCGTCAGCCCAGGGCGGCGGCCGGACGATTGGCCATGCGGTACTCGCTGGGGCTGATGCCCACCGTGCGCTTGAAGGCCTTGGAGAACGCGCCCTCGCTGGCGTAGCCGACTCGGTCGGCGATTTCGGCCATACCCAGCTCGTCATCGCGGAGCTCGACCTTGGCCAGGTGCATACGCCACTCGGTGAGGTATTGGGTGGGCGGCTCACCGACCAGCTCGCTGAACCGGGCGAACAGCGATGAGCGCGACATACCCACGCGGGCGGCGAGGCCCGCGACCGTCCAGCGCTCGGTGGGCTGCTCGTGGATGAGCGACAGGGCTCGGGCGATGCGGGTGTCCTTGAGCCCGGCGATCCAACCCACGGGTGCATCTTGCTCGTCGGTGCTGGCGACGTAGCCCCGGACGACCTGAACGAACAGCATCTCGGCGAGCTTGGCGATCATGACCTCGCGCCCGGGCATGGCCTGGCTGGGCTCGCTGGCCAGCATGTTCACGGTGGTCTCGATCCAGCCCGCGACGGTGCCGCCCTCGTCATGAAGGTGGATGAGCGAGGGAGCAGCCGCACCAGGGGGTGCCCGCGCTCGTCCGTAAAGCGGATGGTGCCGCACAGGATCGAGCAGTGCCCTCGGCCGTCACCTCCAGCCCGACCGGGGTAGTCCAGCTGGGCGATCGAGCAATCGGGCGCGACCGGGGCGATGCTGGCGATGGGGATCGGCGTGCCGTTGGGCTCGTGCCCCATGATGTGGCCGTCGCCGTGGGGCAGCAGCACCACATCGCCCGTGCGTAGCGGCTGGACCTCGTCGCTGCCGTCGCGGTGAATGTAGGCCTCGCCCTCCACCACGACATGGAAGATCCCGGTGGGCATGGGATCGGTGTGTACGGACCACGGGGTGCCGAATCGGGCCTGACTGAACAGGGTGCCCGCGACACCGAAGCAACCGAGGATCTGACTGAGGGCATCCATGGGTCCGCGCGCCCGCCTGTCATTCAATCGCATGACGACACCGTTGTCCACGCTCACCTCGTTCGTCCTCGAGCGACGACCGGCATGGTCGCCTCGACTCGAGGCTACGAGACGGCGCGGCGGGAACCCAGGTGTGAGCGTCCAGCGCTCGGGTGTGGCCGTCCGAAGCGGTCGCCTAGTTGACGCAGACGCCGACGTGCTCGTAGCCGAGCGGTGCATCCCCGGGTGGATAGACCGGCAGGCAGAACAGGGGCTTGGGGCACTGCCGCTCGGGCAACTCGGAGAACAGATCGCACAGGTCGGAGCAGCACATACCGCCGCAAGCGGTCACGGCCCCTGGCTCTACGCACAGCAGACCTGGGCCACACTCGTCGCCGGTGCACGGGTCGTACTGGCTCGCGGGCCCCGGTTCGGCGCAGAAGAAGCCGAGCTCGTCCATGCCCACACACGCCACGCCGTCTTCACACAGGTCGACCAGAGGATCGCAGTACTCGCCGGACGGGATGCGGTCGCCACCCGAGGATGTCATCGGCCGAGTGTCGGTGACGCTGCCGGACGTGCTCACATCGGCACGGGTCGTGCCGTCGCTGCTGCTGCCTGGACCCGTGGCTCCAACACCGGTGCTGTCGGCACCGGGTATCGTGTCGACGCAGACGTTCGAAAGGCACATCAGCTCGCCCACGCACTCGTTGTCGATGCAGGGGCAGCTCTCGGTGCCGGCCGTGCACCCCGACTCGGTGTCGCCCTCGACGGGGGGCGAGTTCTCGAAGCACGCGACCGCGCTGGCCAATGCGGCGAGCCCGACGATCCAACTCAATCTCATGGGGCGCAGCGTAGCAGCGATTGCCGGCCGCGCCGTCGTTGCGCAAGCCGCCGTCGCGTGTGCCTCGTCGGGTATGCAATGGAGGCCGCGCGAGAAATCGGCGTGACGGGGCCGGTGATGCGGACATGCGACGATCCGCCTCCACCGACCCGGCTCGAGACATCACGCTAGGGCGTGCAACATTGGTCCGCGACTCCGTCCGCGTCGTCATCGGCCTGGAACAGCTGATGGATCGGCTCAAACGGGGCCTGGACGGGGGCCCACCCGAGCACGAAATCACCCTGGCAGCCCGCTGCGGCGGCAAGGGCCGGGCTGAACCCAAGGCCATTGTTGGTGAGGTTCTCGGGCGCAGAAATCGGGACCCCCGTCGGATCGTAGCGCCGCATGTAGATATCGGTGGTGCCGCTGTCGAATGCGGAGTAGCTCACGACGAACGAGCCATCGTCGAACATCCCACACCCTGGGCCGGGACCGCGTCGTCGTCGAAGTTGCCACCCTGCATTGCGAAGGTCCCCGGGTTGACCGTCAGCGGTGCGCCCATTGGAGTCCCTCCGGCGCCGAATCGCCGTGCTTGGATCTCGAACACACCTCCATCTCGCCAGGCGACGACGAAATCACCGTTGGCGGCCATGTCGATCGAGGTCCCGTCGGTGGAGAACGAGCCAACGGTGCTGGCCTGCACCGGCCCCGACAGGTCGTTGCCGGCCGCGTCGTAGGCCCGGACGAACGGCGCGAACGGGGGAATGCCCACCGAGGTCCAGCCGATTACGAAATCTCCGTCGGCATCCATGGCCGCCGAAGCGGTACCGGTGACGAAGTCGGTGAGCTCGTCCGAGACGGGGAACACCGGGCCCTGTGCGGTGCCGTCGGCGGCGTACCGCTGGCCGTACACCGCGAACGGGCTGATACCGATCTTGGTCCATGCCACGACGAAATCCCCCGTGTCGGCCATGGCCACCGCAGGCGTACCGGTCACGAAGTGGCTCCCCAGCGGGCTGGCCGGGAAGGCTGCCGTCGTGGGGTTGCCGTCGGCATCGTAGACACGCGCGTACGTAGCGAAGGTGTTTTGGTTGGTGGGCGTCCACGCCACCACGAACCGGCCGTCGCTGCCCATCGCCACCGCTGGAGAGGTCGTGATGAACTGCCCGGGAGTCGATACCCTCGTGGCCACACCCAGCGGCGCCCCGCCGGGGCCGTAGCGCTGGACGTAGATTTCGAAGGTCGGATCGTCGTACCAGGCCACGACGAAGCTGCCATCGTCGGCCATGGCCAGCGCAGGCGTGTCGGCGGCGGCGTTGCCCGGGGTCTGCGACTGCGCTGGCCCGGTGGTCAGTAGGTCACCCCAGCCGTACTCGTTGGCGCATAGCGGCCATGTGGTCACTGGATCGACGTAGATCCACAGCCCTCGTCCGGGCTCGATGGAGAAGTTGGTCCCCCACAGCGGCGCATAGAAGTTGTCGAAGCTCTGGGTCGCAGCGTTCCAGTCGTCGAGCTGCGTGATGTTGGGCTCGAGCGCCGCCATGCCGATCGCATCGATCGGATCCTGAGACAGCGGCACGGTGGCGAGGTTTTGGCCGACGGCCAGCTCGCGGGTGATGTCGTGGGCCCGGGGCACGACCCCCGTCTGTGTATAGGAGGTACCCGCGGTGCCGTCGGTCAAGATCCCGACCGCCTCGCTCGCGCTCCAGGTGAACGCCGGAGCGTTCCAGACCGGAGAGGGGTTCGCGGGCGTGTAGAAGACCTGATACGGGTGCCAGCGGAGCACCTCGATCGTGCCGGGAATATCGTTGCCCAGGTCGAGCGAATCGGTCACGCCAGTATCGAGCAATGGCAGCCCGAGCAGGGAGTATCCCGTGGATACGATCGGCTGCACGAACTTGCCGACGGTCGTCGACAGGCGCGGCTGTGTGGTGCCCGTGGACTGCAGCCGGTAGTAGTAGCTCACCAGGTCGTTGCCGCCGACGTCGGTGAAGTTGTTGGCTACGACGTTGCCCAGCAGCGTCGCGCCAGGATTGCCCGGGGCAAAGTAGGGCTCGGTCGAGCGCCACACGTCGTAGCCCAGGCCCGCGCCTTGGCTCGGCCAGCTCAGCGCGATGTCGGTGCCCGCCTGGGCGATCGACAGATCGAAGCCGGGCACCCGCGCGGCTCCGCGCGGATCGGCCGTGAGCGTATCTGGGGCCTGTGGCCGAGGGGCGGCGTCGGGTTCGTCCAGCAGCGGCTCGAACTCGGCCTCACCCGGCTCCATCCCGCAGCCGAAGCCAACCGCTGCTACGCCCAACCCCGCGGCCAGTAGTCCACATCGCACGATCTCGCTCGAATTCGTTCGCCTGCTCATCCTGCACTCCCGTTGCAACGTCCTTGTCCCGTCGGGTCGGATTTGGTGACGCGCTGGTTGATCCCACCCGCACCGTGGGTCTACGCCGCGGGCCGTCGGTCTGTCTGTGAGCTGGGTGCTGGCCCGCCGTGATGTTCCCGGCGTTTACGACCGAGCGCGAACTTGGGCGGGTTGGGCAACGACGTTGTGCGAGTTGGATGTGAAGGGCCTGCCCAAGTCGAGCACGCGTCACTCGATGCGCGCGCGGAGGCACGCGAACGGTGGTTGGTATCGCGATTGCACATGCGTGGGGTCGGCGTGAGAGCGCCAGGGAGTGAATCGCAAGATGTACGCAAAGAAAATCATGGCGGCAGCCTGTGGCGCCGCGTTGTTGTCCGGCCTCTCTGCAACCCCGGCCGAGGCCAGCGGTCCTTCTCAAATCCAGTGCCTGCGCATGCAAAACGAGTGGATCTCGGAGTGCATGGATGGCTGGTACGGGTTTTGGACCTCGGTGACCGGGCAGCTCGACAACTGCGTGGCCAGCTTCGACCAAGCCCACCCCGAGTGCGTCAACGCGGGCGTCAGCGCCACCGAGGGGGCGCAGGAAATCCACGAGGCCTATGGTCCCGCGGGTGAGATCATCGGTGGTGCCGTCGGCATCATCGGCGGCATGGTGGGCGACTTGTTCCAGTGCGCGGCGGGAGCGGGGGTGGTGGTCTACGTCTCGGTGGAGACGGGGGCGATCATCGTCACGGGCGATGGCTTTGGGGACGGCTCGGTCAGCGACGAGACGATCCAGGAACTCACCGATTCGTGCTGGAACACGGCCGCGAACGCCGGAATCCTGGCGACGGCATTGGTCGCGCCCGAGCTCGTGGCGGGGGTGATCATCATCGACCAGGCGGGGGGGATGTACGACTGCTACGACGCGTGCTTCAACAGCCCCGACCCCGAGCTGTGCACCCAGGTCTGCTACCAGCAAGGGGCCGAGGCGCTCGCACTGCTGGGCCTGCTCAAGGGCGGCCAGATGGCGGGGGAGCTGCTGCCCCCCGAGATGTTGGCCCCCGAGGCGTTCGGCATCCGGTTTCGCCCGGGCGTGATGGAGATCGATCCCAACCGTCCTTCGTGCCGCATGACCGAAGAGGGGGCGCCCGAAGGCCCCGAGTGTCTCGACGACTTCTTCACGGAGTTCCGCTGCCGGATCGGCGATCCGGAGTGCAACCCCAACACGGTGGAGGACTATGGCTTCAGCGGTCCCGAGTACTTCGAGGCCCAGGTGGAGATGCTCAACACCGAGACGGGTACGCGCTTCGGCGGAGAGTTCACGCTCGAGGCGGAGGGGCTGACCGAAGCGCAGCTCATCGACATGATGAACAACCAGCCGGTCGATACCCACGGGCTGGGCGTTGGACATGGCCACCCGATCGAGCCCAACCACGGATTTTATATCCGCAACGGGCCCGGCGGCGTGGGCTCGGTGGGCTCCAACGGCTATCCGTGGCCCACGTACGACCTGTACATCTACCAGCCCCCGCCACCCCCGGTGACGCCTCCGCCGCCCGGTGGTGGTGCTGGCGGTGGCGCGGGTCAGGGCGGGCAACCGCCCATGCCCCCCATGTAGTCGCAGCCGCGATCGGTCGGGCCTCCGCGGCTACTCGGCGGGCCCGAACGGTTGATGCTTGCCCAGGGCGACCACCCCTCCGGGGGTGAGCGTCAGTCCCCGTGCGACATCGGCCTCGTGGTCGATGCCCACGGTGGCGCCGGCGGGAATGGTGACCCCCTTGTCGAGCACGGCGCGACGAATGATCGCGCCTTCGCCCACCGTCACGTCGTCGAGGAGAATCGAGTCCTCGACCGTGGCGCCTCCACCCACTCGCACTCCGGGAGAGAGGACCGAGCGATGCACGGTGGCGCCGCTGAGGATCACGCCGTTGCTGAGCATGGCGTCGGCGACATGGCCCGCGCCGTACTTGCCGATCGCCACGATCTTGGGCGGAGGCATGGTCCGAACCACCGTGTGGATCGGCCAGCGGTTGTTGTACAGGTCGAACTCGGGCAGCGGCGCCACCAAGTCCAGGTGCGCCTCGTGGTAGGCGTCGAGCGTTCCCACGTCGCGCCAGTAGTGCGATGGAGGCTCTTCGCCGGGCACCTGATTGTCGAGGAAATCGTACACGTGGGCCAGCCCACCGCTGACGAGCGAAGGGATCAGATTCCCGCCGATGTCGTGCCGGCTGTCGGGGTCGGCCGCGTCGGCATGCAGTGCCTCGAGCAGCACCTCGGTCGAGAACACGTAGTTGCCCATCGAGGCCAGGACCTTGGTGGGGTCGTCCGACAGTCCCTCGGCCGTCTGTGGCTTCTCGCGGAAGGCGGAGATCGCCGTGCCCGTGCCCCGCTCGATCACACCGAACTGGTCGGCCTGCTCGACCGGCACCCGGACCGCGGCCACGGTCACGCCCGCTCCCGACTCGATGTGTTGATCGAGCATCTGGCGCGGGTCGATGCGATAGACGTGGTCGGCTCCGAACACGAACACGTAGGCGGGTCGCTCGTCGTCGATGAGGTTGAGGTTTTGGTACAGCGCGTCGGCGGAGCCAGAGAACCACCGCGGGCCCTTGCGCATCTGAGCGGGGACCGAGGTCACGTAATTCCCCAGGAAGCTCGCCAGCCTCCAGGTCCGGGCCAGGTGCACGTCGAGCGAGTGGCTCTTGTACTGCGTGAGCACCACGATCCGGCGGTAGCCCCCGTTGGCGAGATTGGACAGCGCAAAATCGATGAGGCGGTACTGGCCCCCGAAGGGCACGGCCGGCTTGGCTCGGTCGGCGGTCAGCGGCATCAGCCGCTTGCCCTCGCCCCCGGCGAGCACGACGCTCAGAGTGTGCGGTCGGGTCGCTGCTTCACGCATTGGCCCCAATGGTGCCCGATCCGCCGTCGATCGCGAAAAACGTCGAGGCTTCGGTCGTCAGGGTTGCTCGTTTGGCGGCTCGGTCCGCGCTTATTGGAGGTAAGGTTGGGTCCGTGCGCGGCCGTCCTCCCTGGAGCCTGTTGGCGTGGCTGGGCTCGTGTTGCGTGCTGCTGGTGCTCGCCCCCGCCCCGCCCGAGCCTCCCCCGCCGACCGAGCGCGAGGTGACGCTGATGCAGCGCCAAGCCGACATGGTCGTCCGCGATGCTCGACGGTGGCAGCGAGAGCGCGGCGATCGGTTGGTGGATTGGGACGATGCTCGGGGCCGACTGGCGATCATCATCGACGACGTGGGACGAGAGCTGCATCTGTTCGAGCAGCTGCACGCGCTGCGGTATCCGCTGACGTTCAGCATCCTGCCGGGCTCGATCTACGCGCCGGGCATCCAGCTGCGGCTTCGCGGCGACCGACGGCGGTACCGGGAGATCATGTTGCATCTGCCGATGGAGCCGACCAACGCAGACAAGATGAGCGAGGGGCTCGAGGCGCAGGAGCAATTTCTGGTGGGGGCCGACGACCCCGCTACGCTCCGCGACAAGGTCGAACATGCGTTGGCGCGGGTGCCCGCGGCCATAGGGGTGAACAACCACATGGGATCGGCCCTCACCCGCAACGCCGATGCCATGGCCGAGGTGATGGCGATCTTGCGTCCGCGCTCGCTGTTCTTCGTCGACTCGCGGACGATCGGGGATACCCGTGCCGAGGACGTTGCCCGCTCGCATGGGGTGCCGACTTTGCCCCGCGATGTCTTCCTCGACCACGACCCGAGCCCCGCCGCGATCGAGGCCGCGCTCGACGAGGCGGTGCGACGCAGCCAAACGGAGCCCATCGTTGCCATCGCGCATCCGTCCGAAGCGCTGGTCGATGTGCTCCGTCGTCGGCTGCCGCAGCTGCACGCTGAGGGTGTGGGATTGTACCCTGTGTCCCGACTGGTGACCGCTCGGCGCGCCGCGGCCCAGCGGACGGATGGGCCAACGACGGGCACCGAGGTCATGGCCGAGAAGCCGACCGATCCGGGGCCTGGACGCCCCAGGGACCATAAAGCGTCGTTTCGCCCGGAGGGGCCGTCTTGACAGCGTTGAGAACGGGTTCTTACTCTAGAGTACCTTGATGGCACTCCGCCTGATTATCGAGGATGACGAGGGTTCCACGACCGTCGTACCCCTCGCCGCTGACGCCATCACAATTGGGCGCCAACAGGGCAACACGATCCAACTCACGGAGAAGAATGTCTCGCGACAGCACGCGAGGCTCTATCCGGAGTCGGACGGCTGGGTCATCGAAGACCTCGGCAGCTACAACGGGATCAAGGTCAACAACGAGATCGTCGACGGCCGCACCAAGCTCCGCGAGGGCGACGTGGTGGAGATCGGCGACTACCACCTCGCGATCACCGAGGATGTCGACAAGAGCCCGTTGAATTTCCGGACCGGGGGAGCCGCCAACGACGGCGCCGCGGTCGAGCCCATGCTCGTCAGCTCGAGCGCCGACTTGCCCCGGCTCAGCCCCGAGGAAATCGCCGCGCTCCAGTCGGGGCAGCAACCGGTCACACCGATGCCCGCGGCGATGGTCGTCGACTCGGGTCCCGTGGCCAGCGGCTACCAGCCGGGCTATGGCGAGCCCGAACGGCGTCGGAACACCGGCTTGTTGGTGTTCCTGGGCATGGTGCTGTTGGGCGTCGTCGCGCTGGGCATCTTTTGGTTCGTCAACAACAAGGCCGCGGGCGACAGCTCCGACGAGGTCGCCACCTCGAGTGCGGCCACCAAGAAGGGGACGCCGACCAAGGCGGTCGTGCCCGATCCTTCGGACGACGACGCGGGCGAGCCCAAGCCCAGCGACGACGGTAGCCCGGATCCCGTGCCTGCCGACGATGGCGCGGTGCCCGAGGTCGCGGACGACGACGGTGCGGAGCCCGATCTCGGCGATGACGACGGTGAGCCGGCCATCGACGATGGTGAAGCCGCGGACGACGGCGAGGAGCCCATCGTGGACGACCCGCCGCCGAAGCCGAAGCCCACCAAGCCGAAGCCGAAGCCCACCAAGCCGAAGCCGAAGCCGAAGCCGAAACCCGAGCCGAAACCCGAACCCGAGCCTGCGGTCGATCGGGACGCGCTGCTCCAAGATGCCCGCGCAGAGCTGTTCAACAACGCTGGTGTCGCCTACAAGAAGGCCAAGCAGGCGTACATGGCTCGGAAGGGCTCCGACGCGCTGTACGTGATGGGGAACGCGGCCTGTCGTCTCAAGGACAAGGGCAAGGTCACCTACGTTCTCAAGCGGCTCAAGGGTACGGACCGGACGCGTATCAAGGACGTCTGCGCGAGCAAGGGCCTCGAACTGTAGAGTCCTCCGTCCTCGGCCCCGTCGCCGTGGCAAAATACTCGGGCGTTGGCTGGACCCGAGTCGATCGTTGACCCCTCCCTGGTCCCGGCCACGGGGGTTCAGGCCGAGACTTCGCGGGAATCGACGGGGGGCCGTGAGGCCGTCGATGCTCTTGGCGCTGGCGACCAGCTGGGCCGCTACCAGATCGTGCGGTTGCTCGGCTACGGCGGGATGGGTCGCGTCTTCGAGGGCCGTGACCCTCGGCTCGGGCGCCCGGTGGCGATCAAGGTGCTGTATCGCCGCTGGAACAACCAGGACAGCCCCGCCGACCAACATCGCCTGAGGCGTGAAGCCAAGGCCCTTGCCGCGCTATCCCATCCCAATGTCGTGCAGGTCTACGACGTCGGGGCTACCGACGGGCGGCTGTGGGTGGCGATGGAGCTGGTCGATGGGCTCACGCTGGCCGCATGGCTCGATCACGCCCGCAGCCCGGCCCAGATCCTTTCGGTGTTCACCGGTGCGGCCCGGGGGTTGGCGGCAGCCCACGAGCAGGGATTGATCCACCGCGACTTCAAGCTCACCAACGTCATCGTCGACCCTTCGGGACGGGCGCGGGTGCTCGACTTCGGGCTGAGCACGGCGTTGTTCACCGAAGAGCTCGGGCCCGCGGGGACCGGCTCGTTTCAGCACGATCCCGACATGTTCACCGAGGACCACGGGCTGCGGGTGGGGACTCCGCTGTACATGTCTCCGGAGCAACTGCACGGGCTGCCGACCGATGCCCGCGCCGATCAGTTCGCGTTTTGTGTGGCGCTGCATGTCGCGTTGCACGGTCGCTATCCCGTCGCGGTGCTCGACCAATCCCCGCGGGACATGTCGCATCCGATCATCGAGCGGGAGCCGGTGCCCGCTTCGTTGGCCCGCGTCATCGAGCGGGGGATGTCGCCTTCGCCCGACGATCGCTTCGCCGATCTTCCCGCCCTGATGGCTGCGGTGCGGGGAGCGGTACGGCCGTGGTACGCACGGTGGCCGGCACGGATGACCGCGATGGCCGGGGTGACCGGAGGGCTGCTGTGGTCGGTATGGCCGTCGCCATCGCAGGCGTGTACCGGTTTGCAGGCATCGATCTCCGAGGTCTGGAGCGACGTGCAGCGGGTCGAGCTCGAGCGGGCGCTGGTGACCGAAGAGCCCCGCTCGCATCGAACCTGGGCTCTGTCTCGCACGCGCTTCGATCGGTACGGGGAGCGCTGGGTCCAGGCCCGGCGGGATGCGTGCGAACAGGGGCGGGCCGACGATGCGCTGTTGGATCGGCGGATGGCGTGTCTCGACCGGCGTCTCGCCGCGTTCGGCGGCGTCATTGCGGGCGTGCGTCACGACGGAGCCGAGGCCGAGACCGCGTTGCGGGCCGCACTGGAGCTGTCGTCTCCCGAGCGCTGCCTCGATGCGCAGTTGCTCGCAGCGGAGCCCGTGCCCGACGATCCCTCCGTGGCGGCGCGGGTCGAGCTCATTCGCCACTCCCTCGCCCACGTCGAGGGCACGATCGATGCGGGGGCCTACGGCGCTGCGCTCGACCAGCTGGCTCCGCTGGTGTCCGAGGCCGAGCTTCTGCGCTACGGGCCGTTGACGGCCGAGGCCCTCGCGATGCAGGCTCAGGCGACCAACGGCCTTCTCGACAACGAGCGAACCCGCGAGCTGTTGGAGCGCGCCTACCTCGAAGCCAGCAGCAGCGGCCACCACGACCGAGCCTTGGTGACCGCCATCGATCTCATCTCGGTGATCGGGGTCCACGGTCGTGCGCCCGAAGATGCACGGCCGTGGGTGCGGCAAGCCGAGGCCCTGCTGGAGCGGCAGGGGCGGCCTCCCGAGCACGCGGCCGCACTCGACAAGAACCTGGGCTTGCTGGCGTACGCTCGGGGCGAGTACGCCACCGCCATCGAGGCGCTCGAGCGGTCTGCTGCGGCGCTGCGGACCGCAGGCAATCGTGGCCCCGCGCTGGGCAACCTGTACAACAACCTCGGGGTCAACCGTCAGCTGCAGGGGCAGTTGGCCGAGGCGGCAGTCGCCTACGAGCAGGCGCTGGTGATCTACGAGGAGTCGTTTGGTGACGACCACCCCGTCGCCGGTCAGGTGCTGGCGAACCTCGGGGTGGCCCAGCGGCGCCTGGGGAACGCCGAGGCCAGCCGCGTGAGTCTCGAGCGATCGATCGCGATCATCAGCGACACGATGGGTCCCGACAACCCTGCCCTGTATGCGCCGCTGGTGAACCTGGGGAACCTCGACGTGTACGCGGGTGATCTCGCCACCGGGGTCCCTCGCATCGAGCGGGCGCTGGCGATCCTCGAGCAAGCGCGGGGTCGCGAAGATCCGGCGTTGGCCGAGCCGCTCGACGCTCTGGGCAATGCCCTCGCGATGGTCGGGCGCTATCACGACGCGGCGGAGCACTACGCACGCGCGGCCCGGCTGCTGTCCAAGACGCCAGGGTCCAGTCCCCACACGCTGGCCCATGTGGTGATGGGGCACGGCGCGGCGCTGCGGATGCTCGGGGACAGGCAGCAGGCGCGGGCTCGGCTACGCGAGGCGGTGAGGTTGTTCGATGGCGTCGATGGAGATCCGGGACCGGTGGGAGAGGCCAAGATGCACCTGGCCTACGCCATCGATGATCCCGCCGATGCGCGACAACAGATGCTCGACGCGTTGGACCATTTCGAGCGCGCCGAAGATCGGGCGGACGACGTGGCCGAGGCTCGACAGTGGCTCGAGGAGCACGGGGGACTGCCCGCCCCGGCACCGCTCGCACCCTGATCATCGGGGCCGGTCGGCGTGTGAGCTACCACATCGTCCGGGTTCGCCTGCGACGTCACCATCCGCGCGGCCCTTCGTAGAAGGGCCGAGGAGCACATCACTGATGTCATCACGCGCAGCTTGGGTCCTGGCCGTCATGGCTCTCATCGGTCTGGTCGTCTACCTGCTGATCGGACGGGGCGAGCCCCCGCAACCCACGATTGCGGTCACCGAGGTCTCGGACACCACGACCACCGCGCCGACTCCCAAGACCACACGATCGTCGTCGCCCGAGGAGGTCACCGTCGTCACGCACGCGCTGCGCGGCCAGGTGGAAGCGCAGGGCAAGCCGGTCGCGGGGGCGGTGGTCACCGTCGTCGATGCCGAGGCCGACCAAGACGTGCTCCCGCGTACGGTGCTGACCGATGCTCAGGGACGCTTCGAGCTGTCGTCGCTGGCCGCGGGCCGCTATGCCGTCTCGGCGACCGCGTCCGGCCATCTTCCGGCCGTGCTGCGGGGGGTGGTCCTCGACGAAGCGGTCTCGATCACCCTGACGCTGGTCCCGGGCGGACATCCGCTGCGTGGCACCGTCTCCGACGCTACGGGAGGCGCTTTGGATGAAGCACTGGTGCGGGTGGTCCCGGTGGGAGGGGTCGCGGCGCTGCGTCGTCTCGATGGGTTCGGTGCGCTGTCGGACGACGACGGCCGCTACACCGTGCACGTCGCCCCCGGGCGCTATCGCGTCGAGGTGAGCCACTCCGACTACGCATCGCAGCGACGCACGGTGGAGGTCGGGCCCGGTGCCCAGTCCCAGGATTTCGCCCTGGTGCCCATGGGGGTGATCGAAGGCGTCGTTCGCCGCGATGAGGGAGGGGCGCCCGTGCCCCGGGCCTGGGTCACGTGGCAGCGTGAGCGGCAGACCACCGTGGCTCCAGGCCAGCGCGTGAGCATGGCGGCAGGGGGCGGCACGGTACGTGCTGATGACGAGGGCCGCTACCGCGTCAGCGGGCTCGACCCCGGAGCGATCACCCTGCGGGCGCGGGGAGCCGAGGTCGCGAGTCTGGACCCCACGGTGGTGTTCCTCGCCATGGCCGAGCACGTCACCGACGCCGATCTGTTCGTCGCCAAGGCCTACGACATTCGCGGACAGGTCGTGGCAGCGAACGACGCCAGTGCCCCGATCGCGGGCGCGACGGTTCAGGTGGTGGGCGATCGTTTCGCGCCCGTGGCCGGGACCGACGCCGAGGGCCACTTCGTGCTCCGCGGTGTGCTCGAGGGGCCGCAGACGGTCATGGCGCGCGCCCGGGGCTGGCTCCCGGGGCTGCCCGGGGTTCGCATCGAGGTCGGCCCTGGTCTCTCCACGCAGACGATTGCGCTGGAGCGGGCCCCCTCGATTCGCGGACGGGTCGAGCCGCCGACCGTGGCCCAGGTGTCGATCGAGCTGCGGCCCGAGACGGTGCAGATGGGTTCAGCCCGTCGGGCGAGCATGATGATCGGGGGCGGGGCCGCGGCCGAGTCGGATGCCGAGGGCCAGTTCGAGCTTGGCCCGGCGACGCCAGGGCCCACCACCGTGGTGGCTCGGGTGGCCGATGGGCGCGCGGGTGAAGCGACCGTGGAGGTTGGAGCCGATGGCGCCGACGATGTCGTGATTACACTCGAACCGCGGGCCACCGTGCGCGGCGTGGTGCGCAGCGCCAGCGGTGCTCCGGTCGGGCAGGCCAGTGTCTCGCTGCGCCGCGAGCAGGCGCCAAGCGGGACCAGCGTTCGCCTGACCGTCAACGGCCGCGACATGGGAGCCGAGACCGGGACGTCGGTCGACGATGGGAGCTTCGAGATCGCGGGCGTCGCGGCGGGGGACTACGAGGTACGGATCGTCGATCGCTATGGCGAGCTGCTGACCATCGAGGGTGGTCTGGCCGCGGCCAAGGACGGCACGGCCTCGCTGACCGTCGACGACGGCAAGGATCGCGATGGTCTGGAGCTGGTGGTCGATGCCCACGACGGTGTGATTCGAGGAACGGTAGAGACGGCGGATGGCGAGCCGGCTTCCGACATCTGGGTACGGGTGGCCCTGGTTCCCGAGCTGCAGCAACCCGAGCCGGAGCCCGATGGCGACCAGCCTCGGCAGCACAGCGAGATGCGGATGATCGTGGACTCGGGCGACGGCAACGATGACGCGCGCCCTCCGGTGCTCACCGATGAGGACGGTCGCTTCGAGGTGGTCGGGCTTCGCGATGCTCGCTACGAGCTCGTAGCAGAGGGCGGCGGAGGACGGGAGCGCACCACCGCCGTCGCCCGTCCGGGTGATGACATCACCCTGGCGCTCGCGGCGTTGGGCACGGTGGAAGGCGAGGTGACCCTCGATGGCCAACCGCTGAAGCGCTACTCGGTTCGCGTGGAGGGCCCGACGTCTCGCGTCGCGCAGGTGCGGGACTCGGGCGGGCACTTCGAACTCGATCGACTCGAGCCGGGTCGGTACCAGCTGGTGGTCACGGCGCCCGACGGCAATGGCCGCGCAGAGGTGACCGTCTCGGCGGGCCAGACCGTCACCCAGGATGTCGTCCTCGAACACATGACGCGGGTGACCGGGCGAATCGTCGACGAGCAAGGGGAGCCGATCGTCGGTGCGGTGGTGGTCACCGGGTCGGGCGACAACGGTCGCGTGTCCATCCAGCAGTCGGGCACCGAGGAGCAGAACACCACCGATGAGCAGGGGCGCTTCGAGCTGTCGTGCGGTGCCGGATCGCGGGCCCTCGTGGCGCTGTCGCCCACCAACCCACGGCCGCTGGTGATGCATATGTTCGAGGCCAAGGCCGGCGAATCCATCGATCTGGGCGACTTGAAGAAACGCGAGATGGGCGGCATGACCGGTCGCCAGCAACCGGCTCCCCAAGATCCCTAGGGCACCCAGGGCCCGAGCCCGTCCGAGCACCAACGCCATCGCCGCAGGAGGGACAGTGATGGCCGGTACCCGTTTCGCAGACGGCGAACATGGCGGGGACTTGCGCCGGGCAGCCGGAGCGTCGATAACGAGCTGTCGTGTCGATGGCTTCCTCTGCGCGCGTGCTCGCCCTGATTCTGCCCCTTGCGGCCTGTAGTGCTCGCGGGCAACAACCGGCTCCGGTCACGCCTGCCGTCGAGCCTCCCCCCGTGGCCGTTGCCCCACCAGCGGAGCCAGAGCCCGCGGTCGAGCCAGAGCCCGCGGTCGAGCCAGAGCCCGCGGTCGAGCCAGAGCCCGAGCCGCAGGGGAGAGTCGCGCTCACCGACGCACAGGTCGAGCTGCTGTTCGGTACCCGGGAGGACGACCCCGCCGAGCACCGCGGGGGCGTGACCAAGGCTCGCGAGGGCAAGCACTACCTGGCGGGCAACGAGCGGACCCTCGATGCGTTCCATCCCCACATCGAGAACGTGGGGGGTGGCTATGTCGGGGTCGGGACCGACCAGGCCTATCTGTTCATGAGCTGGGCCCGTCCGGAGATCGCGTGGCTCGTGGACTACGACGCGGCCGTCATCGAGGTCCACGAGCTGTACCGTCTGTTCTTCGCCGCCGCGACTACCCCCGAGGAGTTCGTCGCGCTGTGGGACAAGCCCGCCCGCGAGCAGGCGCTGGCGATCATCGAGGCCGAGCACGACCCCCGCCGCGCCAAGTCGCTGCGGCGCTGGTATCTGGGCTATCGGGGCTGGATCCATCGTCGCCTCCGCAACGTCACCCGCCGGATGCGGAAGACCAAGACGCCGTCGTACCTCACCGACCAAGAGCACTACGCGTTCGTGCAACAGATGCACGAGCAACGCCGTGTGCGATCGATGGTCGTCGATCTTCACGAGCGCAAGGGCCTGCAGGGCGTCGCGCGGGCGTCCGAGGCTCTGGGGGTTCCGATCCGGCTGCTGTACTTGAGCAACGCCGAGGAATACTGGCCCCGCTATCCCAAGCAGTATCGCAACTCGATCGAGTCCCTGCCGTTGTCCGACGACGCCGTGGTGCTGCGGACGCTGCTCATCTGGAACGTCAACAACGACTATCGCTACAACATCCAGCCTGCAGCGAACTACCAGCGCTGGCTCGGGCAGCGGTACATCGACGACGTCTACGACATCACGCACGGTCGTCCCAAGGCCCAGGCCGAGGAGATCAACTTCTTTCAGACGACGACCGAGCCCGAGGACTCACCGTCGGCGCGGCGCTACTTCGAGGCCCATCCCGAGGCCCGCCCCACGCCCGACGCGAGCTGAAGGTTCACCGGCGCCGCGGTAGACGATCCACTGCGACGCGCACGCCGGAGTACGAACCCAGCATGGGTCCGGTAGGTTCCCTGGGCGACGCGGTCATCGGCGAGGTAGGGGCCTGCTTTCGCCCTCCAGGTCGGCGTGTTCGCGAGCCCCCTCGTTGTCGCGCCGTGGTGGCGCGAACACCGAGGTATCGCACCGTGCGGACATGACGGCGACACGTTGGCAGTCGCTGTCGCTTCCGGCGTTCGATTCACCTCTCCACGATGAGCCGGACGAGACCGACAGAAACTCTCGCCCGAGCCGGTTCGGCTGAACAGATCTGACGGCCGTTGGGCACCTATTGAATGCGCTTGACGCTCGCGTAGACGAGCTGATCGAGCCGGGGGCCCTGGCCCACAGTCGGGGCGCAACCCATTCATCGCCGAGCTCACCTCGCCATGGGGGATCTGCGTGAGGCGAGTGACCACGCGTGTCCGAGGGCGTCGCTGTCTCGCGACGATCGAGGCAGTGAGGACCGCCTACGAGACTCGCACCACACTGACAATCAAGTGACCGAGTAGTGCAATCGATGAGACACGAAGCCAAGATTCCGTACGTCCGCCGGCTACTGACGCCCACCGTTGGCATGACCCTATGTGTGCTCGCTCCAGCTTGCGACGAGGCGCCTGGCGAGAACGCCCTTCAGCACCGAGCCGGTGTTGTCAGCCCCGAGCAGATGTCGACGGTGTTCCTCGACGAAGACGTGTTCGATGAAGTCTTGGAGTCGTGGTCCGAGCCCGAACTCGGATCGCTGGAGGCCGACCTGGCCGCTGGAGGCTCCTCGGGGGACGCGTCCGAGATTTGCTCCGCGATCGGAGATGACCCCGACAACGACTCGGCCCAGTGCGCCTCCAGCAAGGGGCACCTGGCGAATCTCATGATGAACTACGCGGGCCTCAACGAAGGGAGCCAGTGCGTGATGCTTGCCAATATCAAGGACAACGTCCGGATTGGCACCGCTGTCGACGACGAGGAGACCACGGAAAACAGCAAGGATGGGATCCACTATCGAGTCAACCGGCAAGGGCCAGCTGCTTCCTATCTGGTCACGGGATTCTCCCGAGGCCATATCCACGAGGACAACGAGCATCAACTCGCGTCTCGTGACGCCTCCGCCGTCATTCGGGTGATGAACGTCTGCTACGACGACGCCGGGAAACCCGTCAAGGACGGACCCTCGGCCAAGGTGAGGTTGGAGGCGGAGACTCACGGAAAAATCACGGTCATCAATCAGTCGACCAACCTGGGGCAGAGTGGAAACTCCCTGGGCAAGGGGGAGTTCATCGCAGGCACGAATCGGTACATGAAGGATGCCAATGAGTGGAAGCTGCTCAATGGGACGGAGGCTAAGAATCTGGCCTTGAGCCGGTCCGTGAGTCACTCGACCTGGACTCCGAATTGGGGTGAGTTCGTCCCCGCTCTCATCGATGTCGCGGATTGGGCGGCGAGGTACTTCTTCCCCAGCTACCAACCGCTGGTCGACGAGTGGATCAAAGTGGGCACCGGGGAGGCACAGAAGACCCCCAACCCGAAATCGGTCGGCACGTATCTGAAGAAGACCGCGGACGACTTCCGCAAGCTCTTCGTGGTCGTTGGCAAGGACGACGGCCACAATGGGCGGACCACGCAGGAAGACAAGAACAAGATCAACGACTTGGTCCTGCTCAAACCCTTCGACCAGGTGACCTACCAAATGGCGTCCCGAGTCAAGACGACCGTGAGGACTCAGCCGTCTGGTCCTCTCAGGCAGTATCGGAACTTCACCAGCGTTGCGATGGCTAGCGACTTTGGGTTCTTCCTGGCGGTCGAATTTCCAATCGAGGAGTGCAACAAGCTCAGCGGTGAGGCTCGCGCGGCCTGCCGCATCTCTACACCGGTCGGCTACTTCATGGCAGGAACCAAGAACGCGGAGAATATCTCGACGTCGCTCAAGGACTTCTATAACGGCCAATACAGCGAGGGTAAATGCGGCCCCGACGAGCACCCGCCTCCCGGCCCCGTGGCTCCCCCTGCGATCTGCATCGACTACGGAGGAAGGGCCACAGACGTCTACTCCGTGCGGGACTTCGACACGTTGGCGACCAACGCCGAGTTCGTGGCGCGCAACTTCGGATGGGACGACACTCGTCCGGACTGGGCCAACACGCCGGTCGCGGACATGGTGGCCAAGATCAAGGCTGCCAAGGGTCAAGGGCTGACGGTCGTGGAGGGCATGCTCGAGGTCCAAGGCACCTGCGCGTCAGTCGAGTAGCGGAGGTCCAGGTGGGTCTGCGGGCGGGCTCTACTGCTCGCCCTACGGGCCTCGGAAACTCGTAACAGCGAACGCAGCGAGACCCCCTCCAGGGGCGGGGTCTCGCTGTTCGTCGTTGGTTCGTTCGCGCACGCTCCGGACAGGATCTACGACGGGCGGTCACGTGGGACGCTTCGCAGTTCGACTGGGCCGCGGGCATCTCGGGGGGTCCAGTCCGGGTTGGGTCGCGGCGGCTCAATCTTCCGGCGAGGCTCGACGACATCTACGGCAGCGCTGCGAATACGTCGGTGCAGACCGCTCCGTCGGGCAGCCGCACCAGATCGAAGACGCCGCCATTGATCGAAAACTGCGGGAGGTTGTTGTCGAGTGTGGTCGTCTGGCCATCGCTGCAGTTGCCGCCACCCACGATGTTGCAGCCGACGTTGTGGTTCTCCATGGTGATGAAGGCCTCGCCCGAGGCGGAGTCGCAGTCGTCGACGGTTCCCATGAACTCCATGATCGTGCGCGAGGCCAGCCACAGCGTCTGGGCGCGGGCGTTGGGGTTGAGGATGTCGATGCGCGGGTACGCGTAGTTGCCCCCCGTCTTGGCCATGGCCGTGATGCCGGGATTGCCGTCGCCATCGTGGTCGATGGTGTCGAGCCCCTGCCAGCTACCCGGCCATGCACCATCGAGCGGATCGGCCATGGTGGCGCCGAGGATCACACCACCCCGCTCCAGGTGGATTTCCGCCCCCGGGTCGTTGGATGAGACGGTGGCCACCGCATCGATGAGCGGCATGTTGGGCTGGGTCCAGATCGAGTCGAGGAACTCCGTCCCGTAGGTCTCGTTACCCGCCAACACGCCCGTGTCGAAGTCCGGGAGGCTCAGTCGGCACACTTGCCCGCTGAGCGCGATGTCGGTGCCGTTGGGGCTGAGGTGTCCCAGCAGCCAGATGTCGATCGCCCCCGCCCCATCGAGGATCGCAATTCCCCCCGGCCAGCTTACGTCCACGCCAAGGCGAATACCGATGTCCATGTCGAGATCGCAGCCGCTGACGGGACCGTCGTCGCCGGGTCCGTCGTCGGGTCCATCATCGGCGGGGCCGTCATCGGGACCGTCGTCCGCGGGGCCGTCATCGTCTTCCGCGGGTCCATCCATGCCGTCGCCACCGGGCCCATCCTCGCCGACCGAGCCTCCATCGGCGCCGGTTGGAAACGGTTCCAAGCCGGTGCCGTCGTCCTTACCGCCGCACGCGGCGATACCGAGGGCAAAGAGGAAGGTCGTCGAGAGTCCGCAGATGGTTTTGACGTCGGGCACGTCCCTGCTCTCAGCACGGCGCGTGCCAAGTGCTCCATCTCGGTGTGATCACCAACGTGGACGGCAACGGCCTCGCGCGGGTCGTCGATCGTTGTGCAGTTCGCTCAGCACCCAACGCTCAACCTGCTCAACCCGGAGTGCACGATGGGCTTCGGATCGGTTGAGCAGATTGCTCAGTCGGGCTGCGCACCGAGCATCATGGTTGTGCAACACGAGCGTTCTTGGGCGGGGGTGCATTTAGAACTTGGGGACGGCCCTCGCTCTCGTATACTGGCCGCGTTCGTCGTAGTCGTTGGACGCGAGCTGGTTCGTGCCCCGAGACCTACGTTCGAGGATGGTGTTGAACATGTCTGGCTCTTCGCCCGTTCGCCCTGGTGCGCTTCGCTTTGCTCTGGTCCTCATGGGAGCCTCGTTGGTGGCCCCGCTGGGCGGCTGTAGCGAAGAAGGTCTACTGCCCGAGGCCAGGCCCCGGCTCGAGATCGTGATCGACGATCACGGCGTCCCGCACGTGTACGGAGCCACCGATGCGGACGCCTTCCATGGGGCTGGCTATGTGATGGCGACCGATCGGCTGTTCCACATGGATCAGGCCCGTCGCCGCGCCTTCGGCACGCTGTCGGAGGTGCACGGCATCGAGAGCCTGGAAGACGACAAGCTCGCCCGGTTGTTCGACTGGCCGGGCTGGGGTCGTCGTCATGCCGAAAAGATGCAGGCCGAGAACCCGGAGACCTGGTCGTTGCTCGAGGCGTGGGTCAACGGCGTCAATGCTCGCATCGAGCAGATCGAGGCTGGCGAGGTGCCGCTGCCCCATGGCTTCGGGCCCGACCAGTTCGACTATATGCCCGACCGGTGGTCGCCCGAGCACGTGTTGGTGCAGGCGACGATGACCGGGTTTGGCAACGACCTCTCGTTCGACCGCGAGACGTTTGCCGCCATCGCCTATGACCTGTTCCCCGAGGCTCTCAACGCGGCCCAGATCCTCAAGCCGGCGCGCCCCGTGTACACGATGGTGGGCCCCAGCCGCCGCCACGCGGTCGCGCCCCCGCCCGCGCCCACACGCGTACGCACGACCCCGAGCGATCTGAGCGAGCCGTTCGATCGCGAGCAACTGCGGCGTCGACTCGAGGACAGCCAGCCCGCACGTCGTGCGCTACGGCGGCTGCGGGGTATCGGCAGCAACAACTGGGCGGTCTCGGGCGAGCACACCGCGACCGGTCGTCCCATGCTCGCAGGTGACCCCCACCTGGGCTTCGACGTCCCGGGCATCTTCTACGCGCTGCACATCGACTCCAAGTCGCAGGGCGGAACGATCAACGCGGCGGGGTTTTCCTTCGTGGGCATGCCGGGCATCTCGGTGGGACACACCGACAAGGTCGTGTGGACACCGACCACGGCCTTCGCCGATGTGATGGATGTGTGGACGGCGGCGATGCCCGACGCAGACCATGTCACGATCGCCGGAAGTGCGGTCGAGGTGGTCAAGCGCGAGGAGATCATCATCATTCGCGAGCAGGGATCGGCGGTCGGAGAGGGGACGATGCGGGCGATCGAAGAGCTCGATGTCCCCGGCTATGGGGTCCTGCTGCCTCCCGACCTCGTCCCGATCCCCGTGGGTGAGCCCGGCGATCGCTATCTGATGAACTGGGTCGGGTTCGAGGCCAACGCGTTCCCGAGCCTGCTCGACTTCAACCGGGTGCAGAACATCGACGAGTACGACGCGGCGGTGGATGGCTTTGGTGGCAATTTCAACTTCGTGGCCGCCGACGCCGACGGCATCACCTTCCGTGTCGGCACACGGGTGCCCGACCGCGACATCTCCTCGGGCCAGACCCCGTGGCTGACGATGGACGCCGACGATGCCAGCACGCTGTGGACCGGAGAGATGCTCGACCTCGACCGGCTGCCCCACGGGCGCGGACAAGGGCGCGGCTACGTATCCACGGCCAACAACGATCCGTTTGGGTTCACCGCCGACGGTGACCCGGGCAACGACCCTTGGTACTTCGGCGGGTTCTTTGCTCCCGGGTGGCGCGCCGGTCGGATCGACAGCCGACTGCAGGAGATGGTGGGGGCGGGTGGGATCACGCTCGAAGACATGCAGGCGCTCCAGAGCGACGTGCACAGCAACCTCGGCGATGACCTCGTGCCGCTGGTCCAACGAGCATGGTCGGCGGTGGAGAGCGACGAGGCGCTGGCCGAGTACCGGGGTCGCGCAGATCTGGCCCAGCTGGTCGATGTGCTCGACACCTGGGACCGGCAGATGGATCGCGACTCGGCCGGAGCGCTGGTGCTGCACATGTTCGCGTTCATGGCCACCCAGCGCGTGATCCAAGACGACTTCTCGATCTTGTTCTTGCAGGCGATGGACCTGCAGCCCGTGTTCATCATCAAGATCGCCACGATGGCGCTGCGGGGCGAGTTCCCCGATGGTGAGGTCGTGCTGCAAGAGGGCCGGGATGCGCTCGTGGTGGGGGCACTGGCCGACACCGCCGCGCTACTCACCGAGCGCTTCGGTGGCGTCGACCCTGCGGGCTACCGTCTGGGCGATTTTCGGGTGACGTCGTTCGATGCGGCAACCGGGGTGGGGATCGATCGCGGCACCTTTGCCGCGATGGGAGGCGAGAGCACCGTCAACGTCGCCGCCGATGCGTCGTTCTTTGCGCTCACGGGCGGAGTGCACGATCAATCGGTCTCGCACTGGGGCCCGATCTTCCGGCACACGGCGACCTTCGACGAAGCCGGCACGCCGCAGCTGTACTTCAATTTCCCGCTGGGCAATGTCGCCGAGCCCGACAGTCCGCACTACATGGACATGCACGAGGCCTACCTCGAAGGCGACTACCTGCGGATGTACTACGCTCGCGACGAGGTGCTCGATCACGCCGAGCGGTCGTTCACTCTGCTCGAGGAGGACGCCCCGTCCGACGGCTGACGGCTGACGGCTGACGGCTGACGGTTGGCGGTAGGTAGGGCACCGACGTCATGGTGGGGTCTCGCCGACCCACCGTGACATCGACGCCCTACCCGTGTGGGGTGGGGTCGAAATGTGTGCTGACAGGTGTCATCGAAACCGACTTCGCGGCAACAAACCTCGGGAATCAGCGTGGCGCTTGGGCCATGCTATGTGTGGTTTGCGGTGTGACCGTCTGGGGTCACGCCATCATTCGGACTTGGATTTTCTTGGTGGAAGGTTGATCTCGATGATGCGTATGGACTCGATTGTTGGATGGCGGACGATGGGATTGGCGGCGGCGTTGTTGATGGCCGGGTGCCCCGGCGACGACACGACAACCCCAGGACAGAGCTCGGGGAGCACCAGCTCGAGCGACAGTACCGGGCCCGGCAGCACGACGAACATCAATACCAGCGGCAGCAGCTCCGGGGGCTCGTCCGCGGACTCCGGGACGAGCGGGAGCGGCAGCGGAAGCGACACCGGACGGCAACCGGTACTGGCGATGAGACCGGCACGAGCTCGGGCTCGGGCTCGTCGACTGGTGGGGACACCGAGGGCACGACGACCGATGGCGAAGGGTTTTGCGAGGTCCAGCTGCCGCCGCCCCCCGCGTGTCCGGCTCCTCCCCCGAACCCGAACCCGAACCCCGGCCCCAATCCCAACCCCGGGCCGATCGTGCTCGACTACGATCTGTACGCGCCCGGCGTCGGCGGTGGGTCCGTGGATGTCCCCGCGTTCGGTGGCTTCATCCCCGAGCCCGACGGTGGCTTCGGTCCAGAGTGCGACATCTTCGCCCAAGACTGCCCCGCAGGTGAAAAGTGCATGCCGTGGGCCAACGACGGCGGCTCGGCCTGGAACTCCACGCGCTGCAGCCCCATCGACCCCAACCCCGACCAGGTCGGTGATGTGTGCTCGGTCGATGGCAGTGCGGTCAGCGGTATCGACAGCTGCGATCTGGGGGCGATGTGCTTTTTCGTCGACAACGCGACCAACGAGGGCGTCTGCGTAGAGATGTGCGGATGCACCGAGCAAAACCCGGTGTGCACCGATCCGAGCACGGTGTGCTCGATCAGCAACGGGGGGGTCTTGGCGCTGTGTCGCGAAGTCTGTAACCCGCTCGACCCCCTGGCATGCCCGGCCGGAGCCGGCTGCTACCCAACGGGGAGTTTCTTCCAGTGCTCGCCGGATGCCTCGGGCAACCTGGGGGCGCCCGGCGAGCCGTGCCAGTTCCTCAATGCGTGCGATCCCGGCTCGGTGTGTCTGGGGAGCGACCTCATCCCCGGGTGCCCGGCTGGCTCTGCGGGGTGCTGTACCTCGATGTGTGACCCGCTCGATGGCAACGGGGCGTGCCTGGCCGGTCAGGACTGCGTGCCGTGGTACGAGCCCGGGTCGGCGCCCGACGCCTGTCTCGGCGGTGTCGGGACCTGCATCATCCCGCAGTAGTCGTCGGCGGTCGGAGGGAGTCGGGGTGGCCGCATGGGCTGCCTTCGGCTCCCTTCTTCAACGTACAGCGGCCTACATCTTCCCGGGCATTTGTGCCGATTTCTGGGCTTTGTGGGTGGTTTGGGTACGGTGCCCCTCGATGGATGTCGTCGTCTCCCCGCTCGACTCGGCCGCTCGGGTCACCATGCCGTTTGCCGCGGATGTCGACGACCTGCCGGGCTTCGAGCATCGTCAGCTGGTCATCCACTCCAAGCAGTACCGCATCGTCGATACGCTGGGTGAGGGGGGGATGGGCACCGTTTTCCGCGCCTACGATCCTCTGCTCGAGCGGGAGGTCGCGCTCAAGGTGATGAAGGAAGGCCTGCCCGCAGCGGCGCGCCGCTGCTTTCGCCAAGAGGCGCTGTA
>JAHZJA010001033.1 GCA_022601155.1 Deltaproteobacteria bacterium
CTTCGCCGCGCGCCTTGGCTTCCATGCGGGAAGAGGCGCCCATGCTCAGCTCACCGACGTTGGGGTCCATACCGCCCGAGGGGCTGCTGATCCACGAGCCGACCTTCTTGTAGTGCACGCCGTACGCGAACCCGAACACCAGGCCGTACAGGAGAATCCACGGGAAGATGGAGCCGTTGAACAGCACGTGGACCAGGCGAACGCCCATGTCGGGGTTGACCATGCCGGACGACATGCTGCCGTAGATGAGCACGCCAATGCCGCCCACCACCATCAACCCGGAGTACAGGTTGGTGTGGGTGAGCTTGCCCCACAGCTTGCCGCGGTCGTCCTGACGGAAGTACTCGAGGCTGTAGCGGATGAGGGAGTGACCGATGAGGTAGATGCCGGCGAGCGCACCGTCGAACGGCATCACCGGAAGCAGCGCGTACATCAAGGCGAACATCGCCAGGTACACCACCAGGGCGTACAGCTGAGCGGGATGGATCTTGACGTTCTCCAGGTGCGGCGCAGCGCGGAGGACCTTGGAGTCCTTGCTGGTGTAGCGAACGCCGAAGCGGCTGCCGAAGGCGCTACGGGTGGGACGACCCCAGCAGCAGCCGTAGACGAAGCACCCGAGTCGAGCGATTGCCTCGCCCAGCGGCATGGCGAAGGCCGGAGCATCGAGCACCCGCAGGATCGGCACGTCGGCCATCGTGGCGACCGCGATGAGACCGATGGTCCCGCCCGCGATACCGCCGTGGAGCATGTAGCCGGGCTTGATGAGCGTGGCCAGTGGGCGTCGGAACAGCTCCCGCCATTCCAGCATCACGCTGAAGGCCCGCAAGCCCACCAGCACCGCAGGCGCTACCAAGAACAGGTAGAGCTTGGCGATGTACACGACGTCCATCCCCACCATCGAGTCGTACCAGAGCGACACGGCGAACCCGGCGGCAAAGGCAGTGCCAGCCAAGAACGCGTAGGTGGTGAACAACCAGTTGCCCAGTCGGAACAAGACGGTGCGGTTGTGGAAGTCGAAGATCCAGTTCGAGATGAAGCCTGCCCGCGGGGCGGCTTCGTTCGATGTCGTCGTGGTCGTCGGCATGTGCGCGTATCGGTCCCAGCCGGACCCTAAACGAAAGCCTGGCCGACAATCCAATGTTTGGACGTGATGCCCTTCACAACTGCGCGCAACGGGCGAGTCGCGCCGCGGCGCCGCTCGCCGCGTTTGCACCACCGGAATTCGGGGTGGTACGGTGACTCGCTTTGTGTGACGACGAACATGCGCAGTCGCATGCACACCCGCCGGACGAACCCGACGGCGATCCTCCGTCGACCGGTTTCCTGCCGATGTCGCTGGCGATTGCTCTGTTCGTGACCGGATTGTTCGTCCTCGGTGTCATCCCCAACTGCGGCGGATAGCCATCGGCCGCGGGCACCGAACCGGTGGTGCTCGGGCGAGGCCCGACATCGGCGTAACCGACGGTACCTCCCACACGAAGGCCATTGCGGGACGGTCGCGTCCGGGTCGATCCAACGCGCACCGCGCTCCGTATGAGATCCGTCGCCCCCCTGGAGCCTCATGTCACGCGCACGTCTCGTTGCCCTGTTGTCGACCCTGGCCCTAGCCCCCGCCTGCGGCCACTCGGATTCCGCCTCGGCCCCCACATCGGCCGCCCCTGTCGCCCACGCGTCTGCGCTCGCGTGGGCCGAGTGGGGACCGGACAGCTTCGCGCGCGCGCGCGACGACGATCGGATCATCCTCATCAATGTGATCGCCAGCTGGTGTCACTGGTGTCACGTGATGGATGAAAAGACGTACGGCGACCCCGAGATTGCCGCTCTGCTCGACGAGCACTTCGTGACGATCCGGGTCGACTCCGACGAGCGGCCCGACGTGGCCGAGCGCTACCGCGAGTGGGGATGGCCCGCCACCGCGATCCTCACTCCCCAGGCCCAGCCCGTCCTCGCCCTGCGCGGCTACAAGCGCCCGGAGAAGTTCAAGGCGTTGCTGCTCGAGCTCATCGCCGACCGTGACGCGGGCACGCTGGCCATGCGGACCCCACCACCCCCCGAGGTGCGCCCCGTCGAAGGCTCGCTGGGGCCCGTGCGCGACGCCGCGACCGCACAGCTGGACCACTACTTCCACGAGGCCCTGGGAGGCTGGGGCGAGCTCCAGAAGTATCCGTTTCCCGCTCCGGTCGAGCACTCCCTGGTTCGCGCGCGCGTCTACGACGAGCCGAAGTGGGTGGAACGAGCGGCCCTGACCCTCGCCAACGAGATCAAGATCATCGACCCGGTGTGGGGCGGGATCTACCAGTACTCGGTCGCGGGAGACTGGGACCACCCCCACTACGAGAAGATCACCGCCATCCAGGCCGGAGCGATCGAGAACTTCGCGATGATGGCTCGCGTCAGCGGCGAGGACCGATGGCTGGCCCCCGCCCGCAAGGTCGCAGACTACATGGTCGACATGATGCGCGCGCCCGAGGGGGGTTTCTTCACCAGCCAGGACGCCGACCTGCGCCGCCACGACGGGCCCACCGTCCTCGGCGAGGACTACTACGCACGAAGCGACGCGGGCCGTCGTGCGATGGGGATGCCCCGCATCGACGAGGCCGTGTACGCCGACCTCAACGGCCTGATGATCCGCGCGATGGTCGAGCTGTATGCCGCGACCGGCGATCCCAAGGACCTCGAAGCCGCCTCCCGTGCCGCCGAGCACCTGGTGTCGACCCACAGCGCCCGCGGTGGCTTCACCCACGGCGCCAAGGACGATTCCGAAGGCATCCTCTACCTGCGCGATCAGGCCGCGATGGGCTGGGGATTGCTGGCCCTTCACCGCGCCACTGGTGACGACGTGTGGCTCGACCGCGCGCAGGGGGTGGCCCAGCTGATGCTCGACGAGCTCGAAGATCCGGAGCACGGCGGATTTTGGGCCCACACCAGCGATCCCGACGCGGTCGGCGTGTTTGCCGAGCGACGCAAGCCGGTCGAGGAGAACGGACTCGCCGCGCGCTACCTGATCGAGCTGCACCGATACCTCGACGACGACGGTCAAGCCCAGACGCCCTACCAGGGCGCCGCGCAGCGGGCCGTGGCCGCAGTCGGACAGACGCGCAGCCTGAAGAAGGAGGGTCGGATCATCGGCCGGATCCTGCTGGGCATCGAGGCGGTGCTCATGCCCACCGTCGATGTCACGATCGTCGGCCGCGACGACGACCCCGAGACTCAGGCACTGCATCGTGCCGCGCTGCGTCTGCCCGAGCCCCGCGCGGTGATCGAGCGCAGCCTGCCGGGGGAGCGCTACCCCGAGATCGGCAAGCCGGCCGTCTACCTGTGCACCGAGAACGCGTGCTCGTCTCCCATCGCAGATCCACTACAACTACCCCGACTCGCCGAGGCCTTCCTCGCGCAGAGTCTGCCACCGAGTTCTCGTTGAGACGTCGGCACGAGGGCCGCGCCGGCTCCGTGCCCGCAGCCGCGGCCTCGATTCCCGTGGCGCCCCGTGTATGGCTCGCAGTGGCCGAATCCTTCGAGATCCTCGTCGGTTCTTCTTTTCGATGAAATTCATCGGGCCCGTGGGAACCGATGCCGCAATCGAGCCAATCCACTGATGATGCTTCGGTCGGAAGCTCAGCGTGGTGAACAGATGGGGGCGCAGTCGCGAGTGAGAGTTCGAGACAATCTGTTCACGAGATGAGCCCGCTTGGCACCGGGGGGTGGCCGAACGGGCTCGGTAGGGCTGCGCCGCACCACGGGGGAGTGCAGTGACGCCTGTGGGCGGGCGGTGTCGCGCCAGGAGGCAGGTGCGACGCCGCCCGGGCCCAACCGCTCAAAGGCGGTTATCGAGCGGTACGCCGAACACGAAACCGGCATCCGCCACTTGGTTGTGGCAGCCGACGCAGAAGCCGACGACGCCGGTCTCCTGGGTGTTGCCGGCGCCGTCGACACGAGCCCAGAACCAGTCGGCGGCATCGGGATTGTAGCCGGCGGGGGCCTTGTACATCATCAAGAACCCATCGGTGGCGCCCTCGGGGTTGAAGTGCTCCTTGACCAGCAGCGTGCCCTCGGGGAGCGCGACCTCTTGGGGCATCTCGGGGTCGAACATGAGGTAGGCCTGGAGCGACGAGGGGCTCACGTAGAAGTTCACCGTATCGGCGAGCCCATGCGCGGAGCTGGTGGCCTGGTCGTTGACCTTGGTCAGCGAGGCGGCATAGTCGGCCGCCTGGGCGATCACTTCTTGTTCGTCGAATCCGGGGCCATCCCCCGTGGTGTCTCCCGCACTGTCCATACCGTCGGCGGCGTCACCACCATCATCGGTACAGCCCGCGAATGCGAGGACGGAACAAAGGGCAATGAACAACGGACGGCGGTCCGATCGTTTGACGTCGTGCATCGAATCTGTCTCAACCAGGTGATGAAGCGTCGGCCGGGACGAGCACACCGTGCTCGACGAGCAGGGTGTCGGCGGCTTCGACGTCTTCAGGTGGAACGGCTTGCAGCGCCTCGGGTACCGTGGCGCCCTGGCGCCGCGCGAGTGCAACCAACCCCGCCGCGGAGGGCGAAAATACCCGTACGTCGAGGTCGCGCCAGTGGCGATAGATGAACACTACGACCGGCTGTGGCGGTGGGATCGGTGCGTTCGGATCCTCAGTGATGGCGGCGACCAACGGCGCGATGGGCCGGGTGTACTGACGGATGAACAAGCGCTGCTCGAAGCCGTCGCCCACGCCGTCGGGGCAGCGCTGGGCCAGCATGCGGACCCAGCAAAAATCCGCAACCTCTTCGAACAGCGGATCGATCCTCTGGTCGCCTGCCTCGCGGCATTCGGCCAAGAACTCCGACAGGCCCGCCCCGACGTAGCTCGGATGCCAGTGGGTCGGCGGGTGCGCGTCGACGTACTGGCGCACGACACTCGCCCACAGTCCGGGCTGCAGCCGCTGCATCACCGTGCGTGTGGGGCCGTGTTGCTCGGCCAAGATCTGGAACACGTTGCGCTCGACGAGCACCCGATAGAAGGC
>JAHZJA010001034.1 GCA_022601155.1 Deltaproteobacteria bacterium
CACTCCTCAACGTGCTGGGGCATACGGTACTCGGCTTCGAGCAATCGGTCCTGCAGCCGCTGATCGTACTCGTCGTCGCCTACGCATTCGAGTTGGCAACGGAGACTCTCCGCGCCAGGCGTCTGGCCGAGGTACCTCGCTATGGTCCTGGCCTCGGCCGTTTGGTCGACTTCCTGCTTCCCGCCCACATCACGGCATTGGCAGTCACGATGCTGCTCTATGCCAATGATCGGACCTGGCCGCTGCTGTTCGCTCTGGTCGTGGCACTGGGCTCCAAGCTACTCGTTCGCGTGCCCGTCGCCGGCCGCACGCGTCATGTGTTCAATCCATCCAATCTAGGGATCGCGGTGACGTTGTTGGTCTTTCCGTGGGTCGGGATCGCACCGCCCTATCACTTTACGGAGAACACATGGGGCTGGGTAGACTGGCTGCTCCCCCTGGTATTCATCGCCTCCGGCACGTTCCTCAACGCCAAGTTCACTCGTAAGTTGCCGCTCATCGGTGCCTGGCTCGGCGGCTTCGCACTGCAGGCCGTACTTCGATCCGTCTTCCTGGGCACACCGATAGTGCCCGCGCTACTGCCGATGTCGGGAGTCGCGTTCCTGCTGTTCACGTTCTACATGGTCACCGATCCCGGCACGACCCCTCGGTCACGCTCGGGGCAGGTCATCTTCGGACTTGCGGTGGCGATGGTATATGGCGCACTGATGCTGCTCCACGTGGTCTTTGGACTGTTCTTCTCCCTGGCCATCGTGTGTACGGCACGGTTGCTGTGGCTGTGGTTCCAGCAGGTAGCGAAGTGGGAGCGACGCACCCCCGCGGGAATGTCGGCATGATGTCGAGCGAATCCTCGGAAGTTGCTACTGAGGGCGGCGGTCCCCGTATCGCCGTCGTCGGAATGGCATGCTGGTTCCCCGGCGCCGAGAACGTGGTGCAGTTGTGGGAGAACGTCGTCGCGGGCCGACAGCAGTTCCGTCAGATGCCCAACGAGCGCATGCCGCTGGCGCACTACCATTCTCCCGACCCCAAGACCCCCGATATGACCTACGGCCGCAAGGCCGCAGTCATCGATGGCTTTGTCTTCGACTGGCGCGGAGCCAAGATCCCACGACCGACGTTCGAAACGACCGACGTCTCGCACTGGCTCGCCCTCGAGGTCGCGGGGAGGGCACTACGCAGCGCGGGCTATCCTTCGCAGCCCTCATCCAAGGACCGCTTCGGCGTCATCGTGGGCAACACCCTCACCGGAGAGCAAAGTCGGGCCAATGCTATGCGGCTGCGCTGGCCATACGTTCGCTCGGCCTTCCTCGCAGCACTGGGCGAGGAAGAACTCGCATCATCGGAAATGCTGTCGCGTTTCGAGCGACAATACAAGGCGTCACTTCCACCGGTCAGCGAGGACTCCCTGGCCGGCGCATTGTCGAATACGATCGCCGGTCGTATCTGTGGTCGCCACGATCTCGGCGGTGGTGGCTACACGGTCGATGCAGCCTGTGCCTCTTCGCTGCTGGCGGTCACGACCGCCGCGGAGCGCCTGGTGGCGGGCGACCTCGACGTCGCGCTCGCGGGAGGGGTCGACGTAAGCCTCGATCCCTTCGAGCTGGTCGGGTTCTCCAAGGCTGGTGCGCTGGCGCGTGAAGCGATGCGCGTCTACGACCAGCGCGCGGCGGGCTTCATACCGGGTGAAGGATGCGGCTTCGTCGTACTCAAGCGGCTCCGTGATGCAGTTGCGGCCGGGGACCGGGTCTTTGCGGTCATGCGTGGGTGGGGGGTCTCGTCCGATGGGTCTCACCCGATCATGGCACCGAGACTCGACGGACAGATCCGTGCACTACGACGCGCCTACGACAAGGCCGAGCTGGATCCAGGTGTCATAGACTTCGTCGAAGGTCACGGTACGGGAACCGTGGTCGGCGATCGGACGGAGATCACCGCACTCGGGGCCGTGATTGGCCGGCGAGCCCAAAACTCCGTCGGGCTCACTTCGCTCAAGGCCGTCGTGGGTCACTGCAAGGCCGCCGCGGGGATCGGTGCGTTCATCAAGGCCGTCGTCGGTGTGAACCGTCGGTGCGTCCCACCGATACCCGGCTGCGAGCGGCCCTCTGAGGTCTTCGAGCAGGCATCCGGAAGGCTGTTTCCCGTCAGATCCGGCGTGATGATGGCGGACGCTCACAAACCGCGGGCCGGTGTGTCAGCGATGGGATTCGGTGGGATCAACGTCCACGCGATCGTCGAGGCTGCGGGGCCCCCCGCGTCGGAGCTGGCGCCGGCCCTTCCCGAGCGCCAACTGCTGGCCAGTCGCCAAGACAGCGAGCTGCTCGTTGTCGACGCGAGCAGCGAGGAGGAGATGCGCCAGCGCGTCGACGAACTGCGCAAGCTCGCCCGCGGGATGAGTGTGGGTGAGATGCCCGACTTGGCGGCGGCTTGCGCCAAGCGAGAGGGTGGCAGGGGTATCCGTGCCGCTATCGTGACGGGGAACGATGAGTCCCTGCTCGAGCAAAGGCTCGACGAGCTTCATCGACTTGCCAGTGACGGAATCGGACGAGAGCCCGGGCGTCGACCTGGGATCTGGCTCGGCTCCACAGACCCCGGCTGCTCACCTCGGGTCGGCATGCTCTTCCCAGGTCAGGGGTCACAGCTCGTAGGAGCTGCGAGGTTCTTGGTCGATCGATTCGAATGGGCCGAGGCCATGACCTCACTGGCGTCGACAGTCGCCGCCGAGTTCCGAACCTCCGACTTGCGGGACGTGTTGTATCCGTCCGAAGTCGAAGGTATGGACGAGGCGCGGCTCGCCGCGACCCACCGAGCCCAGCCAGGCATATGCTTGGTCAGCCTGCTGTGGCTGAGATTCCTGCGTGAACTCGGTATCG
>JAHZJA010001035.1 GCA_022601155.1 Deltaproteobacteria bacterium
GGAGCCCGTGCAAGCCGGTCGTGTCGTCATCCCGCTCGTAGCGGCCGTGAATCCCTCCTCCGGGCGCCAGCGCGATCACGTTGGGCGCCCCGTCGATTCCTTCGAACTCGAGCCGGAACCCGTCGGCTCCCAGCTGCTCCACTCCAATGCGTAGCCGTCCCAACTCGACCCAACAGTAGCGCGACTTGGCCCAGCGCCACGAGCACGACACCCGATGGCGTCATCGCGGGGTCATGGGGGGGCAATGCAGCGCAGTGGCACGAGGACACCAACTTCGTGCGGGCGGGGAGCCCGTGATCATCGAGGGCCAGTGCTCGCCGCTCCACGCCCCCCTACCACTCGCAACCCGACGACGAATCAGGCTGCCTGAGCCGTCGCGGTCTCGAGCTCGTCGACCGCCCGCCGGATCGAAGGATCGTCCACGAGATCGTCGGGGCCAAGGCCTACCTCGCCGTCGCCGACAGCCGGCTTCGGGCCACTGCCACCGTTCCGAGCGCGGCAGCGGCGAAGCCCGTGCCGATGCGCATCTCGTGGACCGACAGCCACTGCCCCACGCGAGATGCGACGGCCGAGGCATCAATCGTCCCCCCGCGAACGCCGCATTGGTGGGGACGAAATAGGAAAACGTCAGTACGGCGATCACGCCGATGCACGCTGCACTCGCGAGCCAGAGCCTGCGTTGTGCTCGGTCTCTCCAGGACGCGTACGTCGAGCCAACCAGGCCGACGACCGTCGGCACCACAACGTACGGAATCGGCCGGGATACGTGACCATTGTTCTCGGCGAACCAGGCCGAGAAGTCTTCAGGCGGCATGTTCTGCCAAATCCCGCCGAAAGAGAGTCCGATACTCAGCATGACGCCGGCGAGCGTCGCACTGCCGCACACGGCGAGGACGTTGAATCCGACACGAATAGAGGTTGTTCTCATCAATGCTCCAGTTCGCAACAAAGAGCCACGCCAGTGTGTGGGCTAGTCAGACTTCTTGCCCGGCCAGCCCATGCGTTGAAACGTTCCACCTCCTTGGAGCTGATTCACCACGCCTCCACCGATATGGGCGACCAGGAGGGCGACGAATACCCAAGCGAGAGCCCCGTGCAGTGCACGCGGCGTCAGCTCGCTCATGTCGGGGAGCGGGGCGGCCCCCGAAAACACACTCCACAGTTCGGCCTGCAACGCGAGGCCGAGACCAGACCCGAACAGACCAATGAGCGTGACATACTGCAGAAGATGCACCGCTCGTACTCCGGTACGATGGAGCGGTGTCATCTCCAGTGGGGGCGGTGCCGTTGTCCGCATGATGAAAATGAGCCGGAGCACCGTGAGGACGATGCACAGGAGACCAAAGGCACATGAACCCGTGTGGCCGAGAGCCGCGTTTCCGACGCGAGCTCGAGGTCCACCATCCACGCACCGAGGCACAGTGCAGAGATGATCAGCGCTGCGCTGATCCAGTGTAGTCGTACGACGACGATGTCGTACTTCGGGCTCGAATCCCCCATGGTCACTGTGGTTCCGGCTGGTTGTGTACAGAAGCAGTGGGTCTGGCACCCGCCCCATTGGCGGTTCCAGACCCACCCTGATACGTGGAATTTGGCGGTTCGCCTCTCGAGGAGCTCGTGGTGAAGCGCGACACGACACCTCACTCACCTTTTCGGCTCCTGGCGGCGTCGCCGAGGAGCCAAGACCCTTCGCACCAGGCTTCGTCGTGGGCTGCTTGCAGCCCGTGGTGAAACCATCGCGCCGCCGCAACACCGCCCCCACGAGGGTTTCACCACGGGCTGCTAGGCCAAGCACAGGCCGGGAACGGCCACCTTCTTGAAAAGATGTGGGCTGGTGACCGCACTTTGTGGGTATTCGGCGATGCGCGCGTTGAACTCTGGTGTCGCGAATGCCGCCCGAAAGCTCTCCACGCTCTCCCAAACCGCGTAGTTGATGTACGTCGAGCTGCCTGCGATGCCCTCGTGCAGCTGGGTCAGGATGTACCCGGGCTGCGCCTTCATGAATTCGGCGTCGTGCGCCCACGCTGCGACGAGCGCTTCGCGGTCGGCAGGGTCGACCGTGAACACGTTGATCAGCACCACCGGGCCTTTTTCCCGAGATTGGACCTGGTTGGCAATCGTGACCGTTTCGTCGAGTTCCTTGTATCCGGGCATGGCATCGCTCCTCAGTTGCGACCGGGGCGAGAACTAGCTCCTATCGCCGAGCTTAGTACAGATAGTTGCAAATGCAACGGTTGCAAATGTGATAATCTCTACGACGTCCAGCGCCTGCGCCCGCGTGGGCTCGGCAAGGGGACGCGCGCTCTCACGATATGGAGCCGGTGACGCGGCTGATGACCGCGATGGACTCGTCGTGAGTGGGAACATCATCAGCGGAGCGTCGGTCGACACCGCGAAGCCGAACGCGTACCAGATGGACTTCGTTCGCCAAGCAACGCAGACCGACGTCGCGGGGCTGGTGTTCCGACCCACGACGAGTCCGTCGCAGCAATGCTAGGAGGGCTGGAGGTTCTGGATGATCTTGGTGAGCAGGTGGCCCAGCTGTTCGGCTTCCGCTTCGTCCAGTGGCGCCAGATGCTGCGCGTTCACGGCCATGGCAAGCGGGACGAGGCGCTCGTGGAGGTCTCGGCCTTGGGCCGTCAGATGGATCCGATACGAACGACGGCTCCTCGGATCCGCCCGCCGTTCGATCAGGCCGTCGGCTTCGAGGCTGTCCAGAACACGGGTCGTCGTGTACTCCGGGACCCAGACCGCTCGAGCAAGCTCCGCCTGCGTGAGGCCCTCTTGCTCCCACAGGCACATCAACGTCGGCCACAGCTTCAAGCTCAGCCCCTGTGCCTTGAGCAGGGAGTCCAACTCCTGCGCCATGCTCCGAGCCACCACGTTCACCAGCCAACCGAGGCTGGTCTCGCGTTTGAAGCGTTCGCTCACACGTAGAGCGTCCTCTGGGCAGGAGGAGGACGCAACACGAGGGCGTCGAAAACTCGCGGCAGCGCCTCCACGAGCACAGCGTGAAGATGGTGCCCCGCGCCCGAGCTGTGCACACAGCGCCCGCCGCACGGCACAGGTTCACCGCTAGCGGGCCTCACTGCGGGTCTTCGAGCCGAACGAGCCGCGGCAGAACACTCGAACACTGGGCATCGGGCCCCAGGTCGCACGACTCGGCGGATCTTGGCCGACCCACGGCCGGAGGCCGACCCACGGCCTCAGCATCCGAAACACTGGAGATCGACCATGGGCTTCGCGTCTTGCGGCCAGGAGATCTCTACGACGTGTGTGCCCCCTTCGAGGGAGACCGTCCGGCGGGTGTCGAGCGGTGACGTCGGTCCAAGGCGCGAGCCCAGGCAGCCGCCGCCGCACGGTCGGATGGTGAAACTTCTCCACCTCCTCGCCATCGTCGACCGTCAACCGCAGATCGAACGTGCCCGCTCGATCGACCTGGAGCGGAAGCAGGGTCCACGACCGAGCCTGTCGTGGGCCGAGGGCGGTTTGGTCGCGGAAGTCGAATCGTCGGCGAATCGCGAGGTGGTCGTTTCCATCGCACAGCAGAGTTGCGGGCACGAGACTGCATTCCCCGAAGCCGGCGCGGCCGGCTTTCCGGGGTGCTCCGCCTGTCCCCTCGCGTGCTGGTCGACCGTGAGGATCTGCTATCGTGGATGAAGATGAGACCCGCGGCGTCACTGACCCGAGGAGATCGGTGATGACCGTCGAAGTACGACCCTACGAGTGTGGCGGCTGGGAATTCGACATCATGCTCACCATTCCATGCAGACCGAGGATCCGCGACCGGAACAAAGCTCCGGTCTCGACCAAGTCGGCTGCCCAACGATGGGGTGAGGCACGTGAACGTCAGCTCATCCAGCACCACACCAATACCGACCCATCGAACGGCGGCGACGACAGTCGTCCGGATGTCACGACCACGGACGTGCCGACCTGGGCCAAGTTCCTCCCTCGCAACATGGAGGGGCACAGCCAGGCGAACCGTCTTCGGCCGGCGCTCCTGGACCAACGAGAACGTTCGCTTCGAGTCCATCTGGTCCCAGCTTTCGGGAGAGGACGACTCGACCGGATCACGGCCGAAGACATCCAGAAGTGCAAGGGGGCGCGTTCCCACTCGAAGCATTCGACCGTCAACCTCCACCACGAGCACCTTTGCTCGCTCCTCACCATCGCACTGGAGTGGGGTGTGATCGACAGGTTGCCGACCAGGATCAACGAGCTCAAAGAGGGAACGCCGGACTTCGGGCCCGCACATCCTGCGGCATTCGTTCTGCTCGCCCCTGGCGATGAAGGGCACGCCCGCTCGGGCGATCCAGGAGCGAGCCGGGCACCAGAAACTCACGACGACGCAGCGATGCATGCACCGCGCTCAAACAGCAGCGAAGGATGCCTCCGACGGCCTCCGAGTTGATTTCACAAGCTCAATGACCAGCATGACACTACGGATCGTAGTCGACCAAGCAGTCCCGTGGCACCGCGAGGCGTTCGAGGGGCTCGGCCAGGTGCATGCGGTCCCCGGCGCCGCGATCGACAACGCCGTGCTGCGCGATGCCGACGTGCTCATCGTGCGCAGTGTGACCCGGGTGGATGCGGCGCTGCTGCGAGGTACCGCGGTGCGGTTTGTCGGCTCGGCCACGGCAGGTGAAGACCACATCGACCGTCGGGTATTGGAGTCTGCGGGGATCACCGTGGCTCGTGCGCCCGGCTGCAATGCCCAGGCGGTGGCGGAGTATGTGCTCTCGGCGCTGTCGCATGCCCGCCGCTGGGGGCAGGGAGGGCCGCCGGGCCCGGTGGGAGTGGTCGGGCTCGGTCACGTGGGTCGCCGCACGACCCGAGCCCTGCGCGCCGTCGGATACCAGGTGATCGCCTGTGACCCTCCGCTGGCCGAGCGACGCGCCTGCGGCGAGCCCATCGAGGATCCAGATCCCGCCCTCACCAATCTGGCCCGGTTCGAGCGCTTGGTCTCGCTGGACGAGCTGCTGGAGTCGGCGTTCGTCATCACACTCCACGTTCCACTGGTCCCCGCCGGCCGCTACGCGACGACGCACCTGCTCGGTGACGATGAGCTGGCCCGGCTGCGGCACGGGCAGCTGGTGATCAACACCAGCCGAGGCGGGGTGATCGACGATGTCGCCCTCGAGCGCTGGATCGCCGTCGGCGATGGGCGTGCCCTGGTCGATGTGTGGGAGGGCGAGCCTCGACCCAACCCGGGGCTGCTGCGGGGACCCGGGGCCACGAGCCTGGCCACGCCGCACATCGCCGGATACACGCTCGATGGCAAGGTCGCCGCCACCACGATGGTGCACGAGGCACTGTGTCGCTGGATGTCGCGCGCGCCCCGGTTCGACGGGAGCCATGTGCTGGGCTCCCCGGGCTCGATCGATGTCTCGTGCACCGACCCCCAGGCCAGCCGGGACTTTCGCCCCTGGGTGGCCGCCGCCGTTCCGCTGACCGGCGACGACACCCGACTGCGCTCTGTGATCGCCGACCCGGAAGACAGCCGTGGGCAGGCCTTCGAGTCTCTGCGTCGCAACTACAGCCTGCGGCGCGAGCTGTCGGCCTTTCGCATCCAGGGCGCAGACCTCGACACCCCGACCCGCAACAAGCTGACCGCGCTCGGATTCTCGGTAGAAGGGGCATCGCCGCCGCTGTCGTCAGGGCGTTGACGGCCGCGCCCGCGCCCCGGCAGGCTGACGGACATGGCCTCGCACACCGCCGTCGTGCTCATCGCCCACGGGAGCCCCGATCCCGACTGGCACGCGCCCATCGACAGGCTCGTGGAGCAGCTGCGCCAGCGGCTGACCAGCATCACGGTCTCGGTCGCCTACCTGGGCTTCTCGCAGCCGCCGCTGGCCGAGGCCGTGGCACAGCTCCACGCCGAGGGCCATCGTGATGTGCTCGTACTGGCGGCGTTCCTGTCGCCCGGAGGCAAGCACATCAAGCGCGATGTCCCGGCCCTGGTGACCGAGGTCGGCGCAGCCCACCCCGATCTTCGGCTTTCGCTACGCCCGGGCGCGCTGGGGGCGGAGCCCGAGGTCGTGGAGGCGCCGGCCGTCGTCGCGGCACGAGCGACCGTGGAGTCGTGACCCCGGACACCTAGCCGCGGCGCAGCTCCCAGTAGACGAGCACCTCGTACTGCTGGCCAGCACCCGCAGGGGGCATGGTCCACGACCGAAGCAACCGCTCGACGCAGCGGCTGACCGCAGGATCGTTGGGCTCTCCCTCTCCGAGGTCGACGTCGAGGACCTTGCCGTCGGCGCCTATGCTCAAAGAGTAGTCTCGCGCCCACCCGCGCCATGGCGACCATCCCGACTGGCAGTCACTCAACCGATAGCTCTCGCGAGACACCCACGTGCGAACCTGACCGCGGACTGCCGCGGGGGTGAACTCGAGGTTGGCTTCGGGCACGGGCACGGAGACCGGGTCGATGAAGTGGCCTCGTGGTCGAGAGTGACGGCCCCGATACGCGCGGCCCCTGGGGTGGAGCGGGCCGCGGCGGCCCAGCATTACGATGCCCTCGGCGTTGCCTCCCCCCGGTCGAGTGGTGGTGGGGTCGA
>JAHZJA010001036.1 GCA_022601155.1 Deltaproteobacteria bacterium
CCGAGCGCGGGCCAACACGTCGCCAAGATCGCCAGGCTCCTCGGCGCCGACGTCTACACCGACGGCGCGGGCTCCATTCAAGTGCGGCGACCGCAGTCTGGACCCGCGCGGCACCAACTGCGCTGGGGCGTCGACCTGCTCGACGTCGATGTGGCGAGCACAACCGCGGCGGTGGATTCCATAGAAGTCTGGGGCGAGGGGTCTGCAGGCACCGATGGCGCCGACAAGGAGCACTGGCTCGCCACCGACTTGGCTGGTGTTCGGGGGCAGGCAACGCTCGATGGGGACGGTCAGGGCGCCACCGTGACCACCGGCAGCACCGGGGAGCGCCTTGCTCGGATCGTCGATGGGGCCATTCGTTCGGTGGATGCCGCTGAAGAGGTTGCGGCCGCGGTGATGCAGGCTCGCGCGTTGCGGCCGTTCACGGGGACGGTCTCGGTCTTTGGCGTCGTCGATATCGAAATCGGTGACTGGGTCGATCTGGTCGACTTGCCCGTGTTCGCCCGACCGACCACCGACACGACGCTGTCGGTACGGGTGCGGCGTTTGTGGCACCACCTGTCGCCCTTTCAGGGGCTTCGCACTCGGCTCGGGTTCTGACGATGACCATCCAACTCGGAGACATCACGCTGACGCGCCTCCAGGCGGTGGAGGTCGAGGAGCCCCGCAACTTGGTCGAGCTACGACCACCGGGCGCCAGCGGCAGTACGTTCCAAGATCTCGGGCGGAGCGCGCTACGGCTGTGGCTCACGGGGGTGTTCCTCGGCGAGCAATCGTTGCGTGACATCGAGGTCCTTCGCGCCGCCCATGCCGACGCGACACCACTGTCCTTCTCGGCTGACATTGTCGTCGGTACGGAGATCACCGATGTCGTCCTCGAGCACTTCGAGGTCCATCAGGTTCCGGGCCACGACTTTCGCTACGAGTACCGTCTGCGGGTCAGCGAATGGGTGGCGCCACCGGCCTCTCCCGCCGCAGACCTGGCCGCCGTCGACGACGAGGTGGCGGGCGACGCTGACCAGTGGGCCATGCAGGGGGAGCAGCTCGCTGCGGGCCTGACCGACCCGGCCGCGATGGCCGAAGCGCTGCAGTCCGATCCCAGCCTGCTCGCTCGTATCGACATCGGCGAGCTGGCGCAGGCGGTGCTCGGGTCGTTGGGGGGCCTGGATGCCAGCGACTTCGCCAATTTGCTGGGGGCGGTCAGCAACATCGATCCTCAGACCGCGCTCGCACTCATCGAGGCACTCGGGGAAGCCGACAGCCTCGGAGACCTGTTCGAGATCCTGACCGGCGAAGGCATCAACTTGCTCGAGGAGCTGACGGGCATCGATCTGTCGGAAGCCTCGTCGTTGGTGCAGGCATTCCTGGGAGGCATCGACTTCGTCGACCGAGCGGGCGATGTGGTGAGCTCGGCGCAAGCGCTGCTCGACTCGTTGCTGGCATTCAATCCAAGCGCTGCGCTCGAACAACTGGAGCAGGGAGCGGGGGCATGAGCGACTTGGCCGACATCGTCGAGAACGCGACGAACCTGCTGGGCTCCATCGATGGGTTGCTGGAGTCGGCACGAGAGATCGACTTGCCGGGTGTCGCCGCTGAGCTCGGGGTGGCGGGCAACGCCGCGTCGATCACCGAGCAACTGGTCGGCGTCATGGAGCAGATCGCCGAGCAACTGGAGGTCGTGACGGTCTTGGGCCAGCTGGGGGGGCTGTTCGGAATGCTCGAACCGCTGGTCGGTGGTCTGGCTGGGATCTTCGCCGACGCCGGTCGGCATGTGGCCGACCTCGGCCTGGACGAGGCGTTGGTGGTGGGCGATGCGATTGCGTCGGGATTCGACCACCTCGAAGGGGCGGTCGCCCTGGGAGCATCGTTGGCCCTGTCGCCTTCGCAGGTCCAAGCGCTGCGCAGTGGTGCGACGGCGGTCGTGCAGGAACTTGCCGGGCTGGCCGATGACTTTCGTGTGGCCGAGGCTGCCGCCGAGCAAAGCGAGTAGGGACGATGGAAGACGACACCACCGGGTTGTTTCCCTCCGTGCTCGAGGGGCTGGAGACCTTTCGCGACCGCATCAGCGGAGCGGAAGGAACCTATCGGCAGGCGATGCTGGTCTCCGGCCAGAGCACGCTGGTCATCGAGATCGGCACGTCGGTGCTTCGGGTCGTGCGCAACATCTTGGCGTGGCTTCGCGATGGCATCGTGTCGCTGCAGCAACGTCTACTGTCGATCGATGCCGTCATTGCGATGGTCGAGGTGGCGGTGGAGCTGCTGGCGGATCTCGACGGCGGCCTCGACATCCCGCTGCCCGGACTGCAGCAGACGACCGATGGCCTCAACGCGGGCATCGCCGCCGTAGGTACCGCGGCGCAGAACTTTCCCGATACTTCGCTGTTGCCTGGTCCGGAGACGGTGGCTGATCTCCGGACGGTACTCGAGCAGTTGGTCGGCGTGGCCGACGAGCAGGGGTCGATCGGTGCGGTCGACCAGCTGCTGACCGAAATTGGACAGCTGGCCGCGTAGTCGCGGCGCCGAACGATAGGAGCACTTTCCAGTGGACGAAGAACCCGATACGACCTCCGGCAATCCGTTTTCCCTCATTGCCTTCGTTTTGTTCAAAGCGCGGCATGCTCTCGAAGATCTCGACGCCGAGCGGCCGCCGCGGTGGGTTCGGATCGCCCGAGGGCGACAGTTCGCCGACGACACCCTCGGTGGGTTCGTGCGCTCGGCGGTCGGCGGCTTGGCGAGCGCAACGTCGTACATGGCGGAGCTGACCCTCGATATCGAGGAACTGCTCATCCAGACCGACGCGGCGAAGGCCATCGCCGAGACCTCCCTGGAGCTCATCGCGGCCGCGACGGGTCCCGAGTTCGTTGCGGGCATCAACACGTTGCTGGGCAACGACCTCGACGACAGCGTGTCCTCCGTGTTCGCGCAGATCAACGGTGCGGCGCAGAACATCGAGGGCTACCTCGGCTTCATTCCCGAGCCTCACGACGTCAAGCAGCTCGGCCATGAGATCTATCGATTGCAGTGCATCGTGCAGCGACCCATGCCGCGCGACCCGGCGACGGGAGACATCGATGCCGTCGACCCCGAGCTGGTGAGCGAGCAGCACCTCGAGCTGGAGCAGTGCGGAAAGATCCGGTTGTGTGCGTGGGCCTACGGATCGTCCGTGCGGGCGCGTGGGTTGGGTACAGGTGAACAGGGCAGCATCGATCTGTTCCAGCTGGGCAGTCGGCGGTTGTTCGAGGGAACGCTGGCCACGACCTCCCGCGAGCGGTGGACGGCCGACGACGTTGCCTTCGATCTGTTCGAGTTCGACTACACCGACAGCCCCGCGAACATCGACCTGACCGAGCTGGTGGCGCTGCTGGGCGAGCACGGGTACGCGGATCCTGCGATGGCGGCCAGCCCCACGCAGATGGGCGTGGAGATCGTACAGAACCTGCTGAGGTTCCAGCATCTCAACGAGCTGCCGCTCACGGGGGAACTGGACAACGAGACGCTCAATCGGCTCCACAATCTCGACTTCGGCCGCAAGAACCTGCGACGCGCGGTGCCCTACGAGGCGCTCGCCGAGTGGCCGTGGAACAGCGACGAGCTGGTCGGAGACCCAGGCGCACCTGCGGGAGAGCTCGAGCTCATCAACCCAGGCGCCGACGAGCCCGAGCGCGAGAACATCGAGCTCGTCGTTCGCACCCCGCATCCGTACTACCCCGTGCCCGCGGCTCCCGATGGAAGCTGGCCCGAGGGACGAGGGTGGGTAGCAGACCCGTCGGCGACGCCGGGTTTCGTGGCGCTGCGCTCCAGGGCCCGCAACCCGGCGAGCGAAGGCGGTCGCTACGTGGGCGGAATTTGGTCCGAGGGAGAGGCGGCGCTCGGGCGTTACTTCTGGGCCGCGCGTCACACCGAGCCGTGGCGGGACGGACGAACGGGGGTGCCTGGACCCGACGCGTTGTTTGGCGGCTCGGCTCCCGCGGCGGGCGAGGTCTCACGGATGTACCAGTGGCTCGAGCTCCCCAGCTGGCTCGACCCTTCCAACGCCGCCAACTTCCCGGCCGGGATGACGAGCCCACGGCTGTACATCCGAGCCAGCTGTCTGCAGCGAGCGCTGTTCAGCGATCGCAACTCGGGTGGCTTCCCTGATCAGGGACGCCTGCTCCTCGAGGCATATCCGGCCGGAGTCGGTGCGTTCGAGGATACCCAGAGCGCGCGGACACCGAGCGCAGCGGTGGGCAGTAGTGCGACGGAGCTGTTCCCATCGCATAGCGCGGCGGCGGCCCTGGCAGAGATCGAACAGGTCGACCGCAAGCGTCTGTGGACGCTTCGGATGACCGATGAGGTCGAGATCGTGGCTGCCGACTCCGTCGCCGCGTTGTGTGTCGTTGTGGAGGGCCACCATCAGAGCGCCTACGACACCGACGCGTACTTCGACGACGTCCGCGTGCACTACAGCTGGCGCGAGGACACGGGCGCGTGAGCGACTTGATCGACGTGTTGCGTTCGATCGTGCGGGACGAGCTGCGCATGCTCAGGATCGCCGATCTGGGAGTCGTGACGTCTGTGTTTCCCCACGCCCAAGGCGATACCCACAACCACGAGTGCAACATCAAGCTCCGCGAGAGCGAGCTCGAGCTGCGCAAGGTTCCGGTCGCCACGCCTCATGTGGGGATGGTCAGCGCACCACGAGTTGGAGACCTGGTGTTGGTGCACTACGTCGGAGGCGACCCCAACCGTGCGGTGGTCACGGGCCGTCTGTACTCCAACGAGGCCAATCCGCCCGAGCACGGGGAGGGGGAGTTCGTGCTCCAGGCCCCGTTCGACGGCGACACGTCGATCAAGATCGATGAAGAGCAGTCGGTGATCGTCACGACGGGAGCCAACGTCGTGAAGATCTTCAAGGATGGAAACATCGAGGTCTCGGGCGAAGGAGACCTGGCCGTCGACGTGGCGGGCAACGTGGAGCTGAGCTGCACCGACTGCGCCATCGATGCGTCCGGGGAGATCAACCTGGGCACGGGCGGTGATCCAGTGGTCACCGAAGGAAGTCACCGTTGCTACTACACGGGCGCGCCGCTGGTCGGCGTCTCCAAGGTGAAGGCGAAGCTATAGTCATGCCCGTACCTACTGCCAGTGCCCTCGAGGGAGCCGCGATGTCGGCCGTTCGCAACGCCGGTCTCGAGGGAGATGATGCACCTGCGCTCGGTGAAGCGATGGCCGACCTGTTCGGCCAGGCGCTGGCCTTGTTCGCCGCGCAGACACAGGTGCTCCCGGGGATTCCGGCGGTGGTCGACCCGATCAGCGGGGCTGGGAGTACGGTGGGGCCGGGGCGCCTATTGCCGCCGCCGGGCGGTGGTCCGACCGCGGCGACGCTCGAGCCCTTGGCCCTGGCCGCGCTACGAGGCACCGGGCTCGCGGGTGACGACCTCCCCGAGCTGGCCCAGGCCCTGGCGGACTGTGTAGAGACCGGCCTGTCGTTGTTGTGCGCGAGTGTCAGTGTCGCGCCGGGTATCGCTGTCGCGGGCTTCCTGACCGCGGCACCCGGGAGGCTGGTCTGATGCCAGCTCCGTCCGCGGCACAGCTGGAGCCCTTGGCGCTCGGCTTCGTGCAAGGCGCTGGCCTGAAGGGGGACAACGCGCCCGAGCTGGCGGCGGCCATCGCCGAGGCCCTGGCGGCGGCGCTCGACCAGTTGGTGAAGCAGGCCCAGGTGGCGCCAGCGATCGCGTGCACTCCAGCGGCAACCGCCGCACCCGGGAGGCTGATGTGACCGACCAACCTCATCTCGATCTTCGGCTCGACTTTCGGAATGACGGACTCGTCGACCTCCAGCTGCGAGGCCGCGAGGTCGACACCATCGACGCCATCGACAACCTGATCCAGGCGCTCAAGATGCGCTTGTCGATCTCGGAGACGGAGCTGTCCCGCGTGGGCCATCCACGGTACGGCAATCGGATCCACGAGCTGGTGGGCGAGCCGCTGTCGCGGCGCAACCTCGAGCTCCTCCGTCGCCACATTCGCCGGGCACTGCTGGCGGACCCGCGGGTGGCCAAGATCGAACAACTGGATGTCGTACCGCTCCCGGCAGAGCCGGGGGTGGTGGATGTCCAAGCCGTCATCGTTCCCAATGAGCCCGCGTTGCTGGGCCCTGCATTCGTCTTCGGAGTCGTCATCGATGTTGGTTGAGCGTCCATTCTTGAAGAAGAACTTCGCGCAGGTCGTGGAAGACACGCTCGCCGAGCTTCGGTCGGGTCGCGACAATCGAGTCGTACTCGACGACGCAACGGAGGGCAGCGTGCTGCGGACTCTGGTCGAGGCGTTCGGCCGAGAGCTGGCGGTCTGCTACGAGCAACTCGAGCGTGTCTACGAGTCGGGCTATCTCGAGACGGCGACGGGGGCGTCGCTCGACAAGGTCGTCGAGCTGCTCGGAGTGGTGCGCCTCGAAGCGGGCTGGATCGAGGGAGAGGTGGTGTTCTCGCGGGCGACCGCAGCTCCGTTTCGCATCGACATTCCCGCGGGCACGGTGGTCAGCGGCGCGGACGTCCCCGTTGTCGAGACCCAGGCCGATGCGGTGCTCGAGCTGGGCGCTCGTGAAGCTCGGGTCCCCGTGCGCTCGATCGAACCCGAGGGGGTGACCATCGAACCGGAGCGAATCACCGTGCTCAACCGTCCCATCGCGGGCATCGACACGGTGACCAATCCCTCTGTGCTGGCGCCGCGCCGCGATCCTGAGTCCGATGATGATCTTCGGGTTCGGGCCCGCAGTGCCATCCGCGGCGGCCTCACTGCGACCGCCTCTGCGCTGCGTCGCAGCGTGCTTCAGCTGGGGATCGTGGAGGTGGAGATCGTCGAAGACCCCGGCCGTCCTGGCGTCGTCGATGTGGTGCTCGCAGAGCCCGACCTCAGTCCCGCGGTGCTCGAAGACATTCGACGTCGGGTCGACGAAGTGCGCCCGGCCGGAGTGCGTGTACACGTGTTCGAGGCCACCGCGGTCTGGCTGCGGGTGGAGGTTCGAGTGCGGCTGGAGCAGGCCGAGACTCCACAGGCTCGGGCAGCGTTGAGCGCCGCACTGGACAACCTGATCCGCGAGCACGTGGCATCACTCGGCGTCGGCGAGAGCGTGCGGTGGAACAAGATCCGCAACTTGATCGCCGGGGATACACAGGTGGCGGAGGTCGAGCTGGTGGAGGATGTGTGGCCCGTCCATCCGGTCGATGCCCTGGGGCAGTCGTTCGTTGCGCCCGCCGACGTGGAGGATGCACAGCTGCGTCTGCTGGGAGAGCTGTCGGCTCCCGAAGGGGTGTTCATCGGCACCGAGGAGCGGGCGCGGATTCCCGAGGCGGGGTTGCTGCTGACGCTCCTCGATCCGGAGCCACCGGTGTGGCTCGATGTCGAGGCCCGTTTCGACCCGCAGCTGGGAGAGGAGGCGAGCCTGCAGTCGATGGTGGTCTCTGCGCTGTCGGACTTGTTCCCCAGCGAGGCCCTGGGTGCGGCTACGACGTATACCTACGAGCAGCTCCGCAGCGTGCTCGAAGCGATCGACCCGGCGGCGGGACTGTTGGTCGACGACCTCCGCTTCGTGGTGCTGTTCTCGAGCGATGGCCGTGCCGTCACGGTCGACCAAGACGACCCGGAGGCGAGCGACCACGTCGAGTTTGGCCTCGGTGAGCGCATCGTCATTCGCAGCGTACGACTGACCGCCGTCGGCGGAGAGGGCGTCTGATGGCTGTCGAGGACCGCACGCGGCACGATCGGCTGCGCTCGCTGTTTCCGCTGGTCTACGACACGGATCCGCAGCGTAGCGCGCTGGGAAGAGTGCTCGATGTGCTCGCGGACGGGGTTCGTGAGCTCGACCAGGCGACGGAGCGAGCGCTCCGGGACAAGTGGGTCGCGACCGCCGACGGTCGCCGCGAGCCCACCGAGCTCATCGGTACCCAACCCGAGCCGACCGATCCACCGACGGAGCCGATCCTCACTGTCGATCTCGGCGGGCAGCCGCGACCGCTCGAGCACCTGGGGTCCGCGCTCGACCTGCTGCGACAGCCGTGGGAGCTGGACGAGCAGGCCTATCGCGAGCGCGTGCAGTTCCTCGCTCCCCTGATGTCTGGAGGTCTGGGGACCGCACGGGCTCTGATCGCGTTCACGATTGGAGCGCTGGGAGCACAGCCGTGCGCGCAGCTCGAACGAAGCGGTGACACCACGACGGGTTTCGGGCTCGCGCCAGGAGCTCTTGCCCGGTGCCGAGCGTGCCAGGGGGGCACGGCCACCCCCAGCGGCCCTTGTCCGCTTCGTGCGCAGGCGGTGATGAGCGTCAGCCTCGTCGACAACCCCCGGCGACGGGTTCGGCTGACGCGGCAGTCGTTGCGCGTGGGCGACGACGGCACGGCCTCCGTGCTGTTCGACAGCGAGAGCTTGTTCGCAGACCTTCCCGAGATCGAGCTGACGATTCCCGACGAGGCGACGCGTACGGTCGTCCCGAGCTTCCGCAACCGCGGAACGGGCGAGCGCATCATCGTGGCGCACCAGCTCGAAGCCGGCCAGACGCTCACGATGTTCCCGGTCAGCCCTCACGACCCGTCTTTGGCACCTCATCGCCAGCGCTGGGTCGACCG
>JAHZJA010001037.1 GCA_022601155.1 Deltaproteobacteria bacterium
GTACCGATGGGCGCACCCGTTGCCGTGTCTGGTGGACAGTGGACCCACACGATCGAGCTGCAGAGCGCAGGCGAGTACCAGCTGGAGGCACGCGGCCTCGATGATGCTGGGGTCGCGCGAATCTTGGCCACCGCGAGCCTGGTGGTCGAGGCGGAGTGCCCCGATGTCCCGGAGCCCGACCCATTGCCCCCCGACGACGACGTCGACCCCGACGTGATCCCGCCCAGCGATGACGGCGGCCTCATCGATCGGGGATGTCTGTGTGGGACCGGTGGTTCGGATTTCCCGCTAGGGATCGCCATGTTCGTGCTGCTCGCGGTGCGTCCGCGTCGTCGCCGAGGCTGACGTGGGAGGTCGAGGGGCGAGCCGGGGTATCGTGCCGGCGGTGGGCGACCGAGTCCCGTGGGCGCGCCTGTTGCTGGGGCTGGCCGTCGTAGGCCCGGCCTTGTGCATCGGCGGTGCCCTGCCGTGGGTCTTGCCTGCGTTCGTCGCCGTCAATGCGGCGCTGCTGGTGCGCGTGTGCTGGCCCCGCACCGGATCGTCGCGTCGCCCGATCGGCCTCGGGTGGTTTGGGGTCGCGGCCGTCATCACCGCCCTGCACTGGATCCCCATCGGCAACGGGGTGGTGACGACAGTGGCCCCCGGGATCGCACAAGAGGTTGCTCGTGCCCTCGAGGGCCTCGATGTGCCAGCGTGGGCGAGGTTGAGCGTACTGCCGGGGGCGACGGCGATGGAGGTCTCGCGCATCGCGGCCTTGGGGCTGTTGTTCTTCACCGCCGCCCAGATGTCGTGGCGACGCACGGCCAAGGCGGTGGTGGTGGTGGCCACGGTCGTGGGCCTGGTGGGCGTGGCACACCGTGGGATGGGCGTCACCGCGATCTACGGGCTGTACACCCCGGTGGAGATCTCGGCCTTCGGCGAGGGGCGGGTCGGCATCCTGACCTCGTTCGTCAATCCCAACCATCAGTCGGGGCTGTTGCTGCTGGGCATCGGCGCGACGCTGGCGTTGCTGCTCGACACCCAGCGTCACCAGGCGCGCGGACCACTGCGGCCCGAGGTTGGCTTTGCCTTGGTCGCTGCACTGTCGCTGCAGGTGGTGGTGTTGCTGCTGTCGTACTCGAGAGCCGCGCTGGGCATTGCGGGGCTGGTCTATGGGCCTGCCTTGCTCGTGGTCGCCATTCGTCGGCCCCCGGGCACCCGCTACATGCGGCTCATCCTCGGGCCGGTGATCGCCTCGGTCGTCGTGGGGCTGCTCGTGGACGGGTCGCGGGCCCGTGCGCAGCTGGAGACCCTGCTCGATCCCGAGAGCTTCGAGCGCAAGTTTCGCAGCGTTCGCGCCGGCCTCCGTCTCATCGAACACTCGCCATGGCTCGGCACGGGGCGGGGGACGGCCATCGATCTCATTCCGCTCGTGCGCACCGATCTCGATCCTGTCGTCTATACGCACATCGAGTCCGTGCCGGTCACCTTGCTGGTGGAGTGGGGCCCGGTGCTCGGCGGGGCGATGCTGCTGTCGTTCGCGGGGTGGTGGGTGCTGACGATGGTCCGCGCCAAGGACATGGGGCGACGCTTGCTGGCCCTGGGCATCCTCGCCGTCGTGCTGCAAAACGGGTTCGACTTCAACCTCGAGTACCTCGGGGTCGCCGCGCCCTTGGTCGCGGTGGCTGGCTGCATCGCGCCCGTCTCCAGTCGCTCGCGCTCGGAGCCGGGGCGCGCGTTGGTCGTGGGGATCACCGTGGCCGTCGTGGCCGGACTCATCGCGGTGCTGTCGCTGGGCGCCGGGCGGACCTCGCTACGTCTGCAACACCGCGCGGTGGCGTCGGGGCAGCTCGATCCTGCCGTGGCTGTGGGCCGCCGTCCCCTCGACGCGGCCGTGCACGTGCAGCTGGCCCGGAAGGCGGCGGACGAGGGCGCCTGGGAAGAGGTCGAGCGACGGGCCGGAGTCGCGGCGAGGCTGGCCCCGAGCACCGTCGACCCGTGGTTGCTGCGTGGGGCAGCGGCCACCGCGTTGGGCCGAGCCGAAGACGCGCGGACGGCCGACACCGAGGCACTGGGTCGGCTGCGCCCGCCCGTGGATCCCGAGCTGGTGGGCTACCTGGTGGGTCGCTACCGACCCGACGCGCTCGCCGAGATCCTCCCGGACGATCGGGAGCGCGTGCAGGCACTGCTCGACGCGCTGCTGGAGCCCGCGCCGCTGCATGCCGACGCCGTCGCGGAGGCGTGGGTGCAGGCGCATCGCGACGATCCGTTCACGCTGGCCTACCGAGCAGAAATCGCCCTGGCGCGCACCAACCCCGCGCTCGCGCTCCACCACGCTCGGCTGTACTACGCTGCGTATCCGGCGTCGGCCCGCGCGGCGTCCTACGTCGCGCGCTCGCTGTCCTCCTTTGCACCGCCGCGTGACGCCGAGGCGTGCGCCGTGTTGGAGGACGCGCTCGCGTACGAGGCCCTCGACGACCCGGGGACCCTCGAGGAGCAGCTGATCCTGTGTCTGCGTCGTGTGGGCACCCCGCAGGCGCTGGAGAAGGTCGAGGCCATCCTCCCGCGGCTGCTGGCGCGCCCCGCCCCGCGTGCCGTCGTTCGCCGTCGCCATCAGCTCGATCCTCGACGCGTACGGCGGTGAGGCACAGGTGGCGTACACTGTGTGCCAGCGTCGCTCGATGTCAGGCCCCGACGAATCGATTGCGTGCGAGTGCTGTGGAGGGACCGACCACGAGTCGGTCACCCACAAGCGCGGGTGGAAGATCAGCCGTTGTTCGGATTGCTCGCTGTTCTTCCTCGCGCCCCAGCCCACCGATGCCGAGATCAGCGAGATCTACTCGACGTCGGAGGGCTACTACACGCGGGTCACCGCCGACCTGCGGGAGCTGTCGCCCGAACGAGCCCGCGGACTCGACGACAGCTACCGCGCCCTGGGAATCGAGCGCGGCCGTTTCCTCGATGTGGGGTGTGCCCACGGCGCGCTGCTGTACCCCATGCGGGCGCTGGGCTGGACGGTCCAGGGCAACGATCTCAACGCGGGGGCGCTCGACATTGCACGAACGTACGGCTTCGAGGTCCGCCAAGGTCAGCTCGAAGACTGTGGATTCGAGCCCGAGTCGTTCGATGCCATCCACCTCGGCGATCTCATCGAGCACGTTCGCTCGCCACGTCGACTGGTGCAGACGGTGCTGGGGCTGCTGCGGCCGGGTGGTATCGCGTCGATCGTCACGCCGAATGCCGACAGCGGGTTCGCCACCAGCACCCTCGCCCTGTCGCGTCGCACTGGGATCGCGTGGGCGCACTCCCAGGCGCCCTACCATCTGTACGAGTTCACTCCCAACAACCTTCGCCGTCTGCTGCACGCCGAAGGCTTGGCCGTCGAACGCCTGACCACCGAAGGGGCGGGGTCGTTCCCGTATCTGGTCGGGGCGACGGGCTACTTCGATGCACTCAAGCCCCGGCTCAAGCACCGTGGTCGCTGGAAGCTCGACCTCGGTGTGGCGACCCAGATCCCCACCCTGGCTGCGGTCACGGCGAGCCTGCTGCCCGCCTTCGCCTACGGCAAGCTGACCGCCCGTCAGCCGGAGCGGGGCCGGATCATCACCGCCTTCGCCCGCCGAGCCTGACGGTCAGGGCGCCGAGAGCAGGCCGCGGGTGCACGGGGTGAACCGAGGTCCCTCGGCGGCGGCCTGCTCGAGGACGTCGATGAGCTGCGCGGCCAGCTGGTCGCGGGCGAACTGGGTCTGGGCCAGCGTGGTGGCGGCTGCTCCCGCGCGGGCGAGGGCGGGTTGGTCGTCAACCCACTCCACCAACGACTGCGCCGCACGCTGCGGCTGCCCCACCGGGACGACGATGCCGGCCCCGGTCTCGCGCAGCAGGTCGGCCTGCCACCCCTCATAGTTGATCATCACGGGGGTTCCCGACGCGAGGGCATCGAAGAACTTGTTGGCGGAGTTGTGGTGTAGGGCCTGTCGATCGATGAACAGCGAGGTGGCCACGGTGGCCGCGGACAGCAAGGCGGGCATCTGAGACTTGGCCCGCGGATCCCAGACGAACAGCGTGCGGTCCAGCACCCCTGCGGCGGCGGCCCGGGCGATGATCGCGTCACGCTCCGCTCCCGCTCCTGCGATCACGAAGCGCAGCTCAGGCGCAGCATCGGCCGCCGCGGCGGCAACGTCGACCAGGTACCCCACGCCGTTGGCACGACCCAGGGTCCCCGCGTAGACGATGAGCGGGCCGATCCCCAGCGCGGGGTGCTCGGCTCGCAGCGCCTGCCCCTGCGATGCATCGACGCGAAACAGGTCGAGGTCGGAGCCGTTGGGGATCACGTGGACGCGGGAGCGGGGGTAGCCCGTGTTGGCGACACCAGCGGCCATCCCTGGTGACAGCGCGACGATGCGCGTCGAGCAAGCGTAGGCGAGCCGCTCGAGGCTGCGTGCAGCCGTCCGCGACCACGGGGACGACAGCGCCCCCATCGCAATCGGGACCTCCGGCCATAGATCGCGGACCTCGAACACCATGGGGCAGCGACGCGCGAGGCGTCCGAGGATCCCGGGGAACGCGATCGTCAGCGGGGTGCTCGTCGCGAACACGACATCGGGGTCGGTGCAGCGGACCGCGTGCAGTGCCGCCCCCAGCGCGAACCGGGCGAACGAGAGGATCCGGTCGCGGTTGCCCAGGGAGTTGTCGTAGGCCACGGGGATCGCGATGATCTCGATGCCGTCGATCTCCAGCGTCGTGGTGGCGCGGCCCAGCCCGTAGCGGCGCGGGAACGCGGCGCTCGAGGTCACCATGGTGACCCGGTGTCCAGCCGCGACCATCCGCCGGGCCATCTCGTAGGAGCGCGTGCCGCCCGGGCCGTCGGGGGGGACGAAGTACTGGTGGAGGTAGAGGACGTGCATGCGGGCGGGAACCCACCGGTTCAATCGAACAGGGTCGGGCGCTTGAGCACGCGCAGCCGGCCAAAGTCCACCACTCGCTTGGTCAGCGCCCGCGGCTCGGTGACCACCAGCTCGGCCGCCTTGGCCACGCATGCGGCTGCGAACTCGAGGTGGTGCAGCCGCGTGCGCCAGTTGGGCGGAGGGAGCAACCGACGCACGGCGGGCGTGGCCCGAACATCGACGATGAGGTGCACCCTCGCCTCGGTGCCGCGGTTGGTCACCGCATGGGGATAGGTGGTGTCGAGGCTCCAGACCTCGCCCGGAGCCATCGTGATCCACTGCCCGTCGACCATGAACACCACGCCGGGGTTGGTGACGATGGGCACGTGGAATCGGGCGACA
>JAHZJA010001038.1 GCA_022601155.1 Deltaproteobacteria bacterium
ACTCGGACGATGGCGCTGCATCGGGATCGACGACCGGCATGACGGCCACCTTCACGTTGCCCGCGGACAGCTCGGCCATGATCCTCGCGCGCAAGGCATCGCGCCCGGCTGCATCGAGCTGTTGGCCGCCGCTCAGGTCGACGATCGTGTCGGCAACCTGCCCGAGGTTCTCACCCGCCCGTACCACGGTGAACTCCAGGGCACCCGCATCATTGATCCGGATGTCGACCCTGACGGTGCGTGGTGGAGGCTCGTCGTTGGGTCGCAGATCGCCCGCTCGCGCCAACTCCACCAGCTCTCGGTGCGAATCTCGATAGGCCTCTACGGTCTGTCGGGTGTTGTAGCTGTGGTGCACGGTTTGGTCGGCGTCGATGACGATGACCAGCGGCAAGCTCAGAACGGGGCGACCGCTGTCGCGTCGGGGTAGGAGGCTGGTGATCGCCTCCGAGCCATCGGCGTAGTACGAGGGGGCACCCGGGGCTCGCTCGGCGGCCTTGGTCTTGGCCCCTGGTCGTGCGTCGGGTTCATCGACGTTGATCAGGAGGATCTCGACATCGTCATCATCGCGATAGTGCTCGGCCAGCTGCGCGATCGCTTCGAGGCGGCTGGAGCAGGCGGTGCAATAAGCCGCCCACAGCGAGACGACCGTGACCCTGGCGCGAAGATCGTCCAGCTGCACGGATGCCCCGGCGTCGTCGACCACGGTCACGCCCGCGGTCGCACTCACGGCAGCAACCGCGGGCTTGGGCTCGGAGGGCACGGACTGGACCGGTGCCGGAGTGGAAGCGCAGGCCGTCACGACCGGCAGGATCGAAGCCGCACCCAGCCCCCAACCTCGTATGACAGTGCGCCAAGCCAGCCCCATGCCGAGGTCATGCCATGGTTTCGTGACCCTGGCTGTGCGCCACAGCAACCTACGACCCGGCTCATGGGCTCATCGCGAGAGGGTGGTGTAGCGACGAAAAGGGGCCGCCACGCTCGTCCTGAGCACGGCGACCCCAAGGGTTGATCAGACTTCGCAGCCTCCGCCCATCGGGTCGGGGACGCAGCAGTCGGAGGGGCAGTTGAACTGATCTTCACCGGCCTCGCACACCAGGTTGCCGCAGAAGGTGCAGTCGGCGGGACAGGTGATGAAGTTCTCGCTGGGCTCGCATGTTCCGTTGCCGCAGGTGCAGTCGGCGGGGCAGCTGGCAACGGTCTCGGTCGAGTCACAGATGGCGTCGCCGCAGAAGAAGTGCTGGTAGTCGACCACCCGCAGACTCACTCGACCTTCGTCGAACGTATCGCCCGACAGGTACGTGGGACCCGAGGGCCACTCGATGTCGTTGTCGTTGCCGTTGACGTTGGCGGAGTAGTTGACGTCGTTGTTGCAGCTGGTGGTGAGCCCAGGCTCGGCGCTGAAGACGGTCGAACCGGTGAAGCTGCCAGTGGCACACCTTCGGCTGCCGTAGGCGGTGTTGCCGTCCTGCACGTAGGTAAAGTCCTCGCGCCCGAACCGATGCACACCGTCGATGTGGACCTGTGGCCACGGGCTCGGAGTGCCCATCGAGGCCGGGTATTGAGCCTGGACTGCCAGCGCTCCGCTGTCGTGCCAGCCGATCTGCGCCCGGGTGTGCCAGCACAGCAACGGTCGGAAGAACGGCTGCCACGCGATATCCAGGTCCATGAGGCAGGCCTGGTTGTCGCTGTAGTGGTTGCAGTTTTCGTGGTTGCCGTTGCTCTTGGCCGCTCCCGCCTCCTTGGCGCGGTCGTGGCCCAGCCCGCTCCAGTCGCGGCATGGCGTACCGAAGTTACCGCCGTCGTACTCGTCGGCTGCGTGGAATACGTGCATGAGCTCGTGGATGAACGTGATGCCGCCTTCGTCCGACTTGGAGACCAAGTAGCTGTTGAAGAAGGCGTGGGGCCACGCATCGCGCCATGGCAGCCCGTTGAACTCCGACAGGGGCTCTTCCTCGTCTCTGGCGATGAATCCGACGACGGCATGGTCTGCTCCCGTGTCGGCCCGGATATCGTTCTCGAGCAGCTGTATCCGGAAGAAGTGCCGCAGCCACACGGCACCACCAACGCCGGGAACGCCGATGTTGTCGAGGATCTGGTTGATCCAGATCCGCTCGCTCACGCCGTTGCTGGGCTCTTCGGTGATCGCGTTGACGGGATCGTCGGGCGGAAGATCGTCATAGTCGAACACCAGACCCACGGTGGGTGGTGCCACCCGAGCCAAGCGCGCCAACCAGGCGATGATCCCGTTGCGCTCGTCGTTGTACTCGGCGTTGGTCCATGTCTCGTTGCCCATGCCCGTGCTCTCGGCAAAGAACACGCGGATGGCAACGGTGCCGCGGAGGAACTTGCCGACGTCGCGGGCGGGAGGACCTGCCTTGGCGGCCGCAGCGGGCCCACCCTGAGCGTAGGGCAGTGCGTCGACGTCGGAGGGATCGGCGCCCGCCTCGTAGTTGACCAGATCCGCAGGCAGCAGGGCATGCGGTGCATCGGGCTCCCCCACGGGAGGGACGGGCTCGACCGCGATTCCGGGATAGGAGAGCGCCGGGCCGAGTCCATCGAGGAAGGTCGCACGATCTTCGATGAAGGCGATCGGGGCCGGCTCGGCCGCGCCACCGGCAGCGGGCACGGGTTCTTCGCCGCCCGCTCCGGGCTCTTCGCCTGGGCCTTCGGGCGCCTCGTCACCGGGTTGTTCACCCTCACTGTCACCCTCGGGCGCGGCGTTGGGAGCGGCCTCGGCTTCGATGGTGGCGGCCTCGGCCGCGGCTTCCACCTGTCCCAGCTCATCGAGGATTTCCAGAGTATGTCCTGCAATCTCCAATGTCCGCGGAACCTGTGGACTCGGCGGCCTCGTCAGCCAGACGCCGCCGGGCAACGTCACCAGGACCTGCACACCCTCGGCCCGCAACGCGTCGATCATCTGTGCGCGCTCGAACGGCTCGGTGGGACCGTCGACCAGCGTCACGGCCAGCGGTTGTTCCTCGGCCGGGATCGCAGGCGCCGCCGGATCCGGTGCGGGGATGGCCTCCACTTCGGCGGCACGCAGAGCGTCGCCCTCGTCGGACTCGGTTTGAACCGCACATGCAGTCAATGAAAGAAACGTTGCGACAACCGTGGCGAGGGAACGTCCGTCCTCGATCGTGCGGCTGCGCCCAGGGTTTCGTCCCGTTGTTGGCATGCTGTGTTGTTGACCGCCCGCCGTGCTTCGGGGACACGGAAAATCGCGGGTCCAGTACGGCCGCGCCCTGGTCCCTGGGCCGGTCGGCGGGCCCGTCGCGTGCACCTCCGGCGCTCGTTTCGGGGACCGGGTTCGGGCCCCGGGTGAGGGCCGGCGGACCGGGTATCATCTCGGGCTCATGACCGATGTGCCGCCCACGATCCGGATGCGCCTGTGTATCGAGGATGTGCTGCGAAGCCGCTTGCCCTTGTTCGATGGCGTCGAGGCCCTGCTGGGGATCGCAGGGGAGGTGCCCCAGCTTGCCCACGATCGAGATCTTCGGACGCTCACACAGCTCCTCACCCAGGCCGAGCACCTACCGGTCGGCAAGGAGCGAGCGCGCTGGAACGCGGAGGCGCTTCATCGGGTGGACCGCGAGTTGATGGAGCTGGAGCGCCGCCACCAAGACGCGGTGTTCTACGGTTGTCGTCGGCTACTCCAGACTCTGGACGCGATACCCGGCTGATTGCTGCGCTCGCGGCCCGTGATCTGCATCCGCGGAGCGTCGCGGCCGCTGGGGTCTGGGGGTTCGATCGCGGAGGGGGACAGCCGTGGTGGGCCGGCCCCGTCGTGTTCACGGTGACTCGATGTCAGGGCGGGGGTGCTGCTGCGCGGCCGCGAACGCGGCGTGCAGCGTGGCCTTGAACGGTTGTGGCGTGCTCGACATCACCGCGACGGCGATCCCTTGGTCGGGGTCCCAGCGAAGGTCGGCGGCGTGGGTCTCGGTCTTGCCCGCGTGCGCGAGGACTCGCCGCCCGTCGATCTGGTGAACGCGGATCCCAAAGCCGTACTCGCCGTCGTTGCGTCCGGTGGAGACCGTCGAGCGCGTGAGGGCGGGCCGCAAGCCCGTGCGCTCCAGCGCGGAGGGGATGAGCGCCAGGTCTTCGACCGACGCGATCCCGCCGCCCGCGGCGAGCGTCCAGGTGGGCAGCGGCGGCTCGGTGGCCAAGGGAATGGGATCCCATTGGGCTCCGGATCGTCGATGACCGCATCCCACCTCGCTCGCCGTGGCGGCGTCGGTGACACCCAGCGTCAGGCGTTCGTGCAGAGCAGAGACCGCCGGATGCTCCGCGAACACCTCGGGGAATGGTCTGCCGGCGACAGTGTCGATCCACTTCCCGAGGACGAGATAGCTGGCATTGGCGTAGACATGAGCCCCTGCGTCGCGCCGCTGCGATTGCAGCAGCGGAAGCCAGTGCTCCCCCGCCTCCAGCAGCGGCTGCGCCGCAACATCGCGCAACCCGGCCGAGTGGGTGAGCAGGGTGCGGAGCGTTGGAGGCGGCGTCAGCTCGGGCAGCGTGGTTCGAAGCGGCTGGTCGAGCTCGACATCGTGCTCGCGCGCGACCACGAGGACGACGGCCGCCGTGACGAGCTTGGTGATCGAGCCCAGTCGCATCCGCGTGCTCGTGTGCAGAGGGGTCGGTGCGCCCCAGCATCGAGGGCCACGGGCCGCGCTGAACACCGCCTGGCCATCGATGGCGATGGCGACACTGGCGGACACACCATCCAGGGCGTGGAGCTCTGCACAAAGAGCCCGGACGACCGGAGCGAACGCAGCGGCGTGGGGTTGGGCGACGACACAATCGAGTCGAGGATCGGTCGTGGGGGCGGCGGGCGTGTCGACCGAGGCGGGCGTGGGATGGGGAGCGGAGGCTCGATCGCGAGCGGTCGATGGGCTGCGACCCTGGGCGGCAGGCTCGGTCTGGCACGCCACTGCCGCCGCACACGCGACACATGCGACACATGCGACCAGGGTGCGCCCAAGGCCGAGGCAACGGCGCATCAAGACCGATCTCGCTGCAGGAAATCGCCCGAGTCGACCCGCGGCCTTCCGTCGAGTGACCATCCATAGACGTACACCCAGGCCTCGACGGTCTCGCCACCGAGTATCTCTACGGCGGTTTCGACCCTGCG
>JAHZJA010001039.1 GCA_022601155.1 Deltaproteobacteria bacterium
GACGGGGTTTGGGATTTCGACGCGGAATTTTTCGAGATCTCTGGAGGGGAGGCCGACCGGATCGATCCGCAGCATCGGATCATGCTCGAGCTGGCGGTCGAGGCTCTCGCTGACGCTGGGATCTCGCTCCGGTCTTCGCTCCGGATCGGCGTGTTCGTGGGGGCCAACGAGAGCACCTATCTCGCACGCCGTCGCGCGGGTCTGGCTCCCGAGCGGGCCGAGGCGATGGCCATGCGAGTGGGGACGGACCGGGACTATCTGGCGACTCGTATCTCGTACAAGCTCGGGTTGACCGGCCCGAGCATGACCCTCCAGACTGCGTGCTCTACGTCTTTGGTGGCCGTTCATGTGGCCTGCCGAAGTCTCGCTGCGGGCGAGTGCGACGTCGCGCTCGCCGGGGGCGTCGCGTTGCAAGATCCCCACGACGCGGGGTACCGATGGCAAGAAGGCGGCTACTCGTCACAGGATGGCCGATGTCGACCCTTCGACGTGGATGCGAATGGAACGATCTTCGGGAGCGGAGGCGGGCTCGTCGTGCTCCGCCGAGTCACGCACGCCCTGGAGTCTCGCGATCGGATCGTGGCGGTCGTCCGAGGGACGGGACTGTCGAACGACGGCGACGAGAAGGTCGGCTTCACAGCGCCGAGCATGCTCGGGCAGGCTGAGGCGATCGAAGCGGCCCAGCGTGCCGCCGGGGTATCCCCGGCGGGATTCGGCTACGTCGAAGCCCATGGCACGGGGACTCAGCTCGGTGACCCGATCGAGGTAGAGGGGCTCAACCGAGCATTTCGTCGCGACGCCGGCGGACGAGGAACCTGCGCGCTCGGTTCGGTGAAGGCCAACATCGGACATCTCGACACGGCATCGGGGATTGCGGGCCTGATGAAGGTCGCCCTGTGTATCCACCATCGAACGCTGCCGCCAAGTGCAGGCTTTCGCGCGGCCAACCCCGAGGTGGACTTCGCGTCGGGTCCCTTCTATGTCAACACCCGGCTCCGGCCCTGGCCTCGCCATCGGCCGCTCGCCGGCGTCAGCTCTTTCGGTATTGGAGGCACCAACGCCCACGCCGTGCTCGGGCCCGAGCCAGAGGTAGAACTGGGGCAGGAGGACGAGCCGGCCGCCGCCGAGCCGTCGGACCATGTACTGGTCGTGTCGGCTCGATCGCCGCGACGGCTACAGGAGCTCGCGTCGCGCTACGGGTCCTGGCTGGAGACTGCGGGCCTCGCATGGGCGCTCGAGGATATCGCCGCCGCCGCCGCGAAACGGAGGGGGCCCGAGCCCTACCGCCTCGCCGTCGTCGGGGCCGATCATCGGTCGGTCGGCGAGAAGCTGGCGGCTGCTGCGGAGGCGGTCGAAACCACCGGACGCGAGGCACCGAGGTTCGGTGCGCCAGTCTGGGTCTTCTCGGGACAAGGCGGACAGTGGCACGGTATGGGGCGACAGTTCCTCGCACGAAGCGACGTGTTCGCAGCGGCGGTAGAGCAGGTCGACGCCCTCGTGCGAGCGCGCCTGGGGTGGTCGGTGCTCGAGGTCCTCGCGGGGAGGCCGGGCGCCCCGTCGTTGACGAGCACCGTGGTGTCGCAGCTGGCAGTGTTCGCCATGCAGGTAGGGCTCACCGCCATGTGGCGTGCGGTGGGAGTGCGTCCGGCGGCGGTCGTCGGGCACAGCATGGGGGAGGTGTCCGCTGCCTACGCTGCAGGGCAGCTCGACTTGCGCGCAGCGGTGGAGGTGATGTGCGCACGAGCTCGAGTGCTCGAGGCTCACGGGGAGCCCGGCAAGATGGCGCTGGTCGCTTCGAGCCCGGCCGTGGTGCGTGACGCAGTGGGCGAGTCGTCGGAGGTCTGGATCGCCGCCCACAACGGACCCGAGGCGACGGTGCTTGCGGGGACGGGTGCCGCGATCGACTCGCTCCTCGCGACCTTCGAGGCGCGCGGCATCTGTTGTCGTCCGATCTCGACGGCAGGGGTCGCCAGTCACGGGCCCGGCGTGTTCGCAGCTGCGGATACGCTCGAGGACGAGCTGTCCCAATTGGTCGCTGGCTCGGGCAGTGTGCCCTTCTACGGTTGTGTCGCTGCAGGCCCCGTGTCGCAGGCCGACGCGGTGTACTGGGCCGAGAACCTGCGTTCCCCCGTGTTGTTCAGCGACACGATCAAAGCCCTGGTCGACCGGGGGCACCACGAGTTTCTCGAGCTGGGCCCGCGCGCCACGCTGTGCGCCGATGTGGTCGCGGACTCGCGCGTCATATCAGCGATGCCCTCGTGTGAACGCGAGCGCCCCTTTGGCACCTTCTTGACGGCTCTGGCGCGCTTTTATGTGCATGGGCTCGACCCGAGCTTTGAAGCGCTCGGTCTGACCTCTCGTCGACACGTGCCGCTCCCGAGCCCCGTCTGGCATCGACGTCACCACTGGCTCGCGGATGAACCGGAGCCGAGCATCGATGTTCACGGTGGCGACGATATCGGATTCCCTGGTGCTCGGGTCGATTCACCTGCGCTCCGGTTGCCGGTCTATGAGCTCGAGCTCAGCGATCGCTGTTGGTGGCTCGCGGGGCACCGCGTTCGGGGCCGAGCGGTGCTTCCGTTCGCGGCAATGGTGGAGGTGATGCTCGCGGCCGTGGTGCAGCAAGAGGACATGCCCGGATCCGTTGGTCTGCACGAGTTCGAGGTCGAAGAGCCGCTCGTCTTTGATGACGAGGCATCGGCACGGTTGCAGGTCGTGATCACACCGACGCCGCCCGAGGGGAGTCGGGTCGAGCTGTTCGTGGCGAGGGGCGATCGATCACAGCAACGCCCCTGGCATCGGCTTGCCCGAGCATTGGCGTCGGCACGAGATGAACACGAGCCTGTGCCGACGCTGGCCGAGCTGCGCGCGAGCATCACGGTCGTGGTGCCGGTCCCTCAGATTCGAACGCAGGGGCGCCGCGAGGGGCTCGAGGTCGATGGGGAGTATGATGGAGTGCACGCCTTCTTGCGCGGGCCAGCCGACGGGGCGCTGGCCCACCTTGTCCCCGCGCTTCGGGCTCGAGGGCGCCCACACCCGGCGGTGCTGGACTGCTGTCTTCAGGCCGCACATGCGCTGTCGGCTACACCTGTCGATCGAGCACTTGCGGTCCCGACTTCGGCTCGGGAAGTCTACCTCGAGCCCGGTTGCGTGCCGGCGTGGAGCTGGGCCCATCGCGTGGAAGATGAACGCGACGGAGGGTACACAGTGGACTACGCTTTGTTCGACGAGCACGGCGTCGTCGTCGGATGGGCCCGTGGGGTGAGCTTCCGGCACGCGCCGACCCTGGCGGCTACACAGACCTCGAGCGTAGTGCCCGAACAACCCTGCTACGAGCTGGTGTTCGCCCCCTCCGCCGAGCGTCGCGTCCCCGCTACGAGCGATCGCTGGTGGTTGATCCCCGACCAGGGAGGCCAATGGCGAGCGCTTCAGCACGCGTTGGAATCGGCCGGACATACGAGCACCGTGTTGGAGCCCTTCCCAGTCGACGAAGCCGGTTTCGATGCACAGCAGACTCATGCTCGACGCCTACGGACTGTGCTCTCGGATGCTGACGGGCCGATCGTCGATATGCGGGCGCTCGACTTCGTCGGCGACCAGGCGCGGCCGCACGACGCATGCTTGGGGGCGATGGCGCTTCTGCAGGCGCTCGTCGATCCTCCACTCGCTCGTGTCGAACCACTGCTGATCGTGACGGCCGGGGCTGTACCTGCGGGCTCGTCTCCGATGACGATGGCGTCGAAGCAGGCTGGGCTCTGGGGACTGGTCCGGTCGGTCATGCAAGAGCACCCACAGCTCCAACTCCGCCTCGTCGATCTCGACGGTGATGCCTCCGACCCGGTTGCGCGACTCGTGGACGCAATGCCCACGATCGCACACGGAGTCCAGACGGCGATTCGAGGATCGGAAGTGCTGACGGCGAGGCTCCGTTGCGCTCCGCTGGTCGGCCGCTCCCAAGTGCCCGTCGATCGCGATGCGAGCTATCTGGTGATGGGAGGGCTGGGAGGTGTCGGACTTCGGCTCGGACGCTGGCTCCTGGACCATGGAGCAGGCGCCGTCATCTTGGCCGATCGACAGGTTACATCGGCGAGCCAGCGCGAGGCCGAGGCGCTCGGCCGTCCCGGGCAATCGGTCGTCATCCACGAGGTCGACATCGCCGACCCCGTGGCGGTGGAGGTCTTGTTGAAGCGCACCGATGCCGAGTTGCCGCCCCTGCGGGGTGTCATCCACACCGCCTTGGTCCTCGACGACGCCCTGCTCACCGACCTGACCCCCGAGCGCCTGATGGCCGTGTTTCGACCCAAGGCCGACGGGGCCTGGGTGCTCCACGAGGCCTTGGATCAGACTCACTTGGACTTCTTCGTGATGTTTTCATCGGTGGCGGGAGTTCTGGGGGCAGCGGGCCAAGCCAACTACGCTGCCGCCTGTGCGTCGATGGACGCGCTGGCGCACTACCGCCGAGCCCGAGGCCTGCCGGCGCTGAGCATCAACTGGGGTCCTTGGCGGTACGCGGGCTCTCCGTCCGAGGCCAGATCCCCAAGA
>JAHZJA010001040.1 GCA_022601155.1 Deltaproteobacteria bacterium
GACCTCGGCGAGTCGTAGCTCGGACAGCAGCCGCTGGGTGCTCGCGGCGCCGCCGAGTTCGTCGTGAAGCTCGAACGCCTGGAGATAGGATTTGTGTGCACGGTCGAGCTGGTCGACCCCTCGATGAGCATCGCCGAGGTTGTGATGGGCCTTGGCCGCTTGGATGGTGCGCGGTCCATGACTGGCCGCGGTCGTCCGCACCGCCCGCTCGAGAACGGGGACCGCCGCGACGGGATCGGAAACGGCCAGCACCGCGCCGAGATTGTTCAGCACGGCCGACGAGTTGGGGTGGTCGGTCCCATAGATGCGATCTCGCAGCTGCAGCGCACTGCGGAGCGCCGCTTCGGCGGCCTGGTACTCCCGGCGGGAGAAGTGGATGGCGCCGCGGATGCTGTCGCCGACCGCCAGCCCCACGTGGTCGGGCCCATGCAGGGTCAGCAGGTCGTGGCGAATGCTGGCCTGGAGCTCCAGCGCCTCGTCGTAGCGCCGCAATCGAACCAACGCGGTCACGATGCGGCTTCGCGCGGAGATGCGGGCGCTGGGCGACAGCCCGGGCGAGCTCGCAAGCGTCTCATGGCGACGGTAGTACTCGAGCGCACGCTCGTAGTCGCCTCGTCCGTGCGCGATGTCTCCGCGGGTGGCCGCGAGGCCAGAGTCCCAGGCCACGGGTCGCTGCGGAAAACGAGACAGAGCTGCGTCGGCGATCGCGATGACATGCTCGGCCTCGTCGAACGCCGACAGCTCGACGAGTGTGCTCCCCAGCACGCGGAGCGCGTCCATGCGGGCCAGCTGATCGTCGGCGCGCTCGGCCTCGACGAGCACGTCGCGCAGGATGGTGGCGGCCTCCGAGTATTGGCCGGAGTACGCGAGTGCGCGCGCCATGCTCACGCCAGCTCGGGCCGCGAGGCCCGGTGCCTGACCTTCGGTGGCCCGCTGCCGGGCGTGGCCGGCGACCTCCAAGCCCTCGTCCGCCCGCCCGGCCTCCGACAGTACGGTTGCTCTGGCAATCTCGCGCTCCAGCTGTCGGCGCAGGTCCGGGTCGGCCACCGGTGTCGTCGGTGCGGGGCCATGGCATGCACGCAGAGCATCGGCGGTTGGTACCAGGCGATGCGCGTGGGCGAGGACGTCGGCGTCGGGGGAGCGCAGCAGGGTGATGGCCTCGGCCAGCCGAGCGGTCTGTCCTTGCAAGCACGTATGGATCTCACGCGTCTTCGCCGACGTATTCGCTCGCTCGTCCGCGCACGCCGCCTCGTGGGCCAGGCGAAGGGCATCGGCATAGCCGTCGAGGCGCTGGGTCACCGGCTCACCACGAGCCTCGGGCTGCATGTCGCGCAGGGCCTCGGTCACCGCCGTCCGGGTCTCGGCACCCCAGACCTGTTCGACTTCACGCGCCGCGTCGCAGGTCTCGTTGGCCAGTCCGGAGCCCATCCATCCCGCGACCACGGCGACTCCGGTGCCAAGGACTGCCGCCGCGAGGCCGCGTCGCGAACCGCGGCTGCGACGGCGAAGCTCGGTCGCGAGCGCTTCCATGGAGGGCCAGCGCTGCTCCGGGTCCGCCGCCAGGCCCCGCATGATGGCGGCATGCAGCCACCCGGGGACCTCCTTGCGAGAGGGGGCGGGTCGTCTCTCGTGATCGATGGCAGGGGGACCCGCCCATGGCCGGGCGCCGTTGAGTGCTTCGTACAGCGCAACGCAGTACGAAAATTGGTCGCTGAGCTGGGTCACCGGCTCCCCGCAGTACTGCTCCGGTGCCATGTACGCTGGCGTGCCCACGACCCCCTTGGCGGTGATCGTCGAACCGTCCGCCGTGCCCTGACCGGTTGGGGTCTCGTAGGACGCGGGGACCCTGGCCAAGCCGAAGTCGAGCACCACCACGGGGCCCCCGTGGTTGCTCACCATGACGTTGCTGGGCTTGACGTCGCGATGAACCATCGATGTGGCGTGGGCGGCCGCCAGCCCGTCGGCCACCTGCACGAACACGCGGACGATCTCCGCGACGCTCCGTGGCTCATCGATCCAGCGGTCGAGCGAGAGGCCATCGATGAACTCCATGGCCAAGAACACGTCGGCACCCTGCTGGTCGCCCAGGGTGCCGACCTCGTAGACCGTCGCCACGTTGCGGTGGCTGAGGCGAGCGAGGGCACGGGCCTCGCGAAGCAAGAGCCTTCCGTTGGTGCGGGCGGGGTTGTCGTGGAGGACCTTGATCGCCACCTTGCGGTCGAGCTGGGGGTCGTAGGCCGAGAACACACTGCCCATTGCGCCCGCGCCGACCTTGTCGATGAGCACGAACCGGCCTACCCGAGCCGCTGGAGACTCGCGCGAGAACAGCTCGGCCGAGACCTTGGCCAGCACGAGCTCTGCATCGAGTCGATCGATCGCGCGTTCGGTGGGAAGGACGGGCGCGGGGGGCTCGGAGGAGTCGACCATCGGTGGCACCTCAGCCTGAAGGACGGAACGCGATCTCGCCTCGAATCGATCGCACCCAGCGCTCGAGGTCGTCGCTGGTGCTGTGGGGGGAGCCCTCGGCCTGCAGCCGGGCGATCGCTTCGGACAGCTTCTCCCGGGCACGACGGACGCGACTCTTGGCCGTGCCCAGCGGAGCATCGAGCGCGCTCGCGAGCTCGGCAGAGCTCAATTCTTCCCAGTAGACCAGCTCGAGCACGATCTGAAGATCGAGCGGGATCGACCGAAGGGCGCCGAGCAACAGTCGCGTGTCTCGACTTCGGGCGACCACGTCGATGGGGGAGGTCGCGAGATCGGCAACGGACATCTCCGTGACCTGCTGAACCGGCAAAGAGCGCTCCTTTCGGTAGCGCTCGATGAGCAAGTGCCGGGCAATCCCCAACAGGTACGAACGAAACGACGCACAGCTCGCGATCCTGTCCCGCCCCTCGACGCATGCCATCATCGTGCGCTGGACCAGATCGGACACGTCGCCGCTGACCTTGTTCGAGAAGAACAGGTACAGGCGCTCGAAGTGGTGACGCAGCAGAGCCTGGCCCGCAGACTCATCGCCTTCGCGCCAGGCCTCGAGTGCAGCCACATCGTCGAATGTGCTCACGCGCCCACGATAGTCGATCGGTGGCGGTTTGGTCTCGCAGTGGCCATTGGGCGTGCCATCCGGGGCCCGCCCGGGGGTTGGATGCGGCCGGAGCTGGGGCGCGATGCCCCAGCTCGCCTGGGAGCGTCGCGTGGTGGAGTAGCGCTTGGCGTGGACCGAACGGGGCAGGCGTCGGGACGATGGGTCTGGTCGCGCTACGGCACGGCGGGTGTCCCCAACATGAACTCGCCCACCGACCCTTCCTCGTAGAGCGAGCGCCCGGAGGCAGCGGCGAACAACTCGGCGTCACCGCCTCCCAGGATGCAGCCGGCCAGCCCCATTGCCGTGGCCGTCAACGCCATCGTCTGCAGGAGTACCCCCACATCCTTGAGAATTAGGGCGTAGCCTATCGACTCGTACTTGATGAACGTCCGATCGAAGCGAGCGGCGAGGATGACCAAGATCTGGGGGGGAGGGACGCCGCCCGCCGTGCGGCCCGCCTGCCCCAGCAAGATGGAGAGCAACCGAGCGTCGGACCCTCGTTGCTCGAGCGCGTGGGCCTCGGGCTCGTACCGGTACAGCCCGCGCTCGAGGCCATCGCATCGCCCCACTGCTAGATGGACTTCCAGGGGATGGGTGGCCCCGGCGGATGGATAGGGGCGGCGGGAGAACTCACCGCGGGGGGTGGACCTCCGCTGTCTCACGCGGGCGCTGCGATAGAGAAACTCGCCCAGCTGCGACCGATCCAATGGGTTGTCGGCGTGGTCCCGTTGCGATTGTCGTGCCTCGAGGACCTGCTGAAACGGTGCATCGTGGGCGCCGAGGTCTGCCTTGGGTCGTTCGAGGGCGAGCAGGGGCCCGGTGACAGGAGCGACGACCGGAGCCGGTCGCAGCTGTGCGTCGAAACGACGCGTGCCGCCGTACCCTTGGTCGTGGGTGCCCATCCGGGCGCGCATGTGGAGCAGCAGATCGTGGAACGCCCACGTCTGCGGCGGCTGCTCCTGCGCTCGCGTCTTGGTCGGCGCACTGCGTAGGAGTCCGACCGCGGCCAGCACCCTGGCGAGCTGCAGGACGTCGGGCCGGGGCCATCCCGGTACGCGCTGCGGCAGGTCCTCCAGGCGCATTGGCTCGGCGCACGCCGACATCACCGCGGCCACCAGCCCGCTCGTGGTGCGTACGCGGACTCGTGCGGTGGGGTCTTCGAGGCACGTGCGCCCGTCGAGCCACCGTAGGTGCGCAAAGCGGGACGGAGAGCGCGGCTGACCCGACGGCCACGGTGTGGAGTCGAACTCGAACCGGCTCGCCATCGGCTCGACATGCAGGACGTCACCGCCCGGTAGCTCGATCACGTGCACCAGCATCCCGGCGGCCGACAGACACCGCAGGTCGCGATCCATGTGTGCGCTCGCCTCCTGGCCGCCCTGCGCCCTCGCGTGCTCTATCCATGCCGTCCGCGTCGCGGGCTGGTGCCCTTTGCGCGACAAGAGGTCTTGCCACGCGGCTGGGCGCGGGACCAACCGAATCCTCCCGCGCGGAGAGCTCAGCTCCACGCCGCCGGGGCATGCACCCACGCAGACATCGTCGCGCAGCGCGGTGCGTCGCTCGATGGTCATCGGGTCGGACCCGCTGCGGCTAGAAGTAGATCGTCCACGGGTTGAGCTGTGCTTCGGTTCGAGGGGTGTCGAGCCATCCCAGGGCGACCGGTACATCGAACAATCGGCCCGGGCCCACGCGATGCCAAAAGTGTCGCAGCCCGGGCACGATGACCTTGGCGACGGGGAGCCCCACGTCGGGCCGGGTCATGTCCAGCACCAGCATCTCCAGGCCGCAGGCCTCCACTTGTCTTCGGCACCGCTGTACGGCCGAGCCCAGCGTGGTGCAGGCATGAAGCGGCAAGGCGCTCAACGGGCGCAGCGCGACGTCGGGGTCGGGCAACAACCACGGCTCCGTCTCGGTCGTCACTTCGCGCCACCACTTGCGAGGTCCGCCACCACCCATGCGGTATCGCGTCGTTCCATCGGGGTTGCGGTCGGCGACGATCGGCAGCGACTGGTTGACCTCGGTCAGGGCCCGGCGCAAGGCCACCGCGGGGTCGAAGTGGCTGCCAAAGCCATACAGCACGTCCTGCGTGGGTCGATCGGTGGCGGTGGAGATCGCAGCCACCGTGGTCACGCCCAGATCGTGGGTCAGGTCCAGCGCCCACAACGTTCGCCCTTGGCGCGCGTAGTGTGTACGTAGCTGCTGCACGTAGGAATCGTCGATGCCGTCGAGGTCGATCCCCGGTCGGCGCAGTCGGTTCATCCACCACATCGCGACGGCGTCGCGCTCCACGACCTCGAGAAACCCCTGGAGGACCGCCTCTTCGAGATGATTGCCTGCGGCGCACCCGTTGGAGTCGGCCCAGCACATCGCGGGATCACGAGCCTCCGGATGCCCGTAGTAGCACCATGAGGTCGGGACCCACTGCCACTGCCGTTTCGTCAGCGACCATACCGGGCTCCAGTCCAGCGTCTGGTCGGGAGAGAACGGCTCGGGCACGCGGTGCTTGGGCTCGGCCGTCTGATTCCAGCGCTCACGCAGCGCGAGCTGGCGGGCGCTCACATGGACCAGCTGCGGCACCGGGATCGCCAGCGCACCGAGCTCGCGCGCAGTGGCCCGGCGTCGGGGCTCGTCGCCGAGGAACGCACCGCTCGCGCGCTCGATCGCCTCACACATCGCGCTCGCTCTGGCCTGTGCGTCGGTGGAGCCCTTGCCGCCCGCGGCCTGCTTGACGTTGCGATCCATCCTCGGCACGTTGCCATCGAGCGGGGCGAAGCCATGGTGGGCGATGTAGATGGGGGTGAGCCCGTCGCGATCGCCCGAGATCCGAACCGGTGGGTCGACGACCCCGGTCAGAGCGTCGGTGTTGCGCCGTAGCCGTTCGATCGTGGTCTCGGGGGACACCGCGCGCCATCCTCCTCCGTGGCTGGCCAGCGGAGTGTCTCCGTCGAGGGGCGGGACGGGAGGCAGTGCACCGGAGTCGCGCGGCGACCCACATCCGGCGCATCGTGGGCGCCGAACCACCGGGTGGCGTTGGAGCTGCAGGGTCACGACATCGAACGTGAGCAACTCGTCCTCGCCGAGGCGACCCCGTGCGCTCGTCACCACCTTGGCGAGGGTCGAGGCGAGCAGCCGTGCGCCGATGTGCTCGGAGCCCGGCGCGTGGACGACCGGAGCCGGTGGAGTGCCCGGGTCGGTGTGCGCACGCAGCCATGTCTCCAGCCGTCTTCGCTGGCGAACGCGATGGGCCAGGCACTGCCAGCACGGCCCCTCCTGGCTGCCGAACAGCGGGCCTATCCAGAGCCTTGCGCCGACCAGCCGCGCCAGCATCCAACGCCGTCCCGACGCCCGTGCTCGAGCGTCGATGACCCCGAGCTCATCGCGAATCGGGTCGTCGGTCAGGACCAGCTCGATCGAGCTCGGGGTGCACGGGTCGGCTACCCGGATGCCGACGTCAGCCAGGGCGGCACGAACCGGACCGTCGTCCACGTTGCCGAGCATGCGCAGGTGGACCGTCGCCGCGCGCAGGCGGGTATCGGCATCGATGTCAGCGACGCCACACTGCGCCCAGTACCCGCTCTCTGCCTCGGGGCGGCGGGGTGGAGCGTCGACCAGGTGCCCAGATTGGATCAGCGCTGTGACCAGCTGTCGGACGTCCGTGGAGGGCACCGTCCCTTCGAGCTGTGCCTCGAGCTCGGCGAGGGTCGATGTGCCGTCGAGACGTGCGAAGATGTGTCGGTAGCGCCGGTCCGCGAGCATTCGCCCGCCCCGCTCAGACGCCAGGACCACACCATCGGTGGAGGGGACGGCCCGGTATCCAGGGCGCAGTCGCAGGCACGCGTCGGTGGTTGTCGCCTTCATCGGTCGGCGTCCTCGTTGTGGCTACCCGCGATGGCATGGGGCGTGCGCCCGGAGCCCAGCGAGAGGTTGTCGGTCGTGTCACGAAGACCCGCCTCGACGCCTCCCGCCGTAGGTCGCTGCTCACCCACTGCCTGGCTCGGCACCGTGCACACCAGCGCCAGTGCTGGCCGCGGCTGCGGCGACGCGTTGGCTCCCGACGCATGCAGCGTGCGCCCCAGGTGCAAGCTCACGTCGCCCGCCTCCATGGGCACGGCGCATGTCGTGTCGGCCGGGTCGAGGGTGGTCGACAAGGCGAGCCGTCGCCCTCCTTGCCCTGCTTGGTGAGGCCGCAGTCGACCGTGGTGGCTGTTGGGCACGAAGAGCATGCACCCGCTGGTGGGGCTGACGTCGACCAACGGGATCCACATCGTCATCCGGCGCCGAGGCGACGATGGGTCGTCGTAGGCGTCGTCCTGGTGCCACGGCGTGCGGCCACCGACCCGGGCCGGTTTGTGGAACAGGCGGCCGCCGATTTCCACTGCATCGGGCTCGGCCTCCAGGGCGACCGCGGCGATGCACCTCGCCCGGCGCACCAGGGGCGACAGCGCGGCGATCGCCTGCTCCTGGGGTCGAAGCTTCATCCACAGCACGAGATCTTTGCCCGGCGGGGTATCGCGACCCTCGTCGCCCCCGTGCATCATCGGAGCCATCGCTGGCCCCAGCCGATCGACGAGCATGGAGCGGACCAGCGAAGACATGCGAACAAGCGCGATTCGAGGCACGAACTGCTCGAGGACCACGAAGCCCTGCGCTCGAAGTGCCGTGGCGGCGGGGGTGACCCAAGGCTCGAGTGAGGTCGACGCTGCGGTCATGATGGGCTCGCTTCGATCCGGATGATCCGACGGCGTTCCATCGCCCATAGGGTGGTGGTCGTCACCCCATCGAGCGCCAACAGCCGTGATGCACGGGCATGGGCGCCCCCCAGCTCTCGTAGCGTGTCGAGCTCGGGTCTCGTCAACGCGACGGGAGGCAGAAATCGGGTGAAGTAGGCGTGCCGACCATGGACTGCGGCCACGGCTGGTCCGCGTCGTACCCGAGCCGACGCCAAGGCTCGGGCTCTGGCATCGGCGTCGAAGCACAGACTGCGGTCGGGCGTGTCCAGACGCGTCAGCCGATGGCGCAGCACCGACGTGAACGCGCCGTCGAGGGTGCCGGGGAACTCATGGCCTGTGTCCTCCAGGAGGACCGTCGGGGCGGACGCCACCCCCAGCCGTTGACACCGTGCATGCAACACCGACGCGACCGCGCCCCGCAGCTGTGCGAACGCGGGTCCGTCGTAGGCCGGAGCGACGCGCTCGCGCAACGTCACCACACTCCATCCCGGTGCGAGCAATACCCGAGCGGTCCGACGCGCTGCCGCGGGCAGGTGGCTGATCCGAGCGATCGTCGGTGGGGCGGCGGGAGCCTCGATCCGCCCCAGCCCGGCCCGCGCGGCGGTCTCGAGCAGGCGGTCGTGCAACACGGTCGAGACTCGCTCGGGGTCGGTCCGCCAGTGATCACCCGGCTTCCCGGTCAGCACGGCCACCAGCCGCGAGGGCACGGCTTCGGGCACGGCGCTCGCCGTCCAGTGCAGTGTCGCGCGCAGCAGGTGCAGCAACGCTCCTTGGGCGTCGCCCTGCCGCTGACGAAGCCGAGCCCGCTGGACGTTGCCCAGTACGGCCAGGGTCTCGGGCAGGCAGCCGTCGGCCGTGGCCAGCCCGGTGTCGAGCCACTGCTCGGCCGCGGCTGGATCTCCGAGCACCTCGTACAGCCTCGACGTGTTGATCGCGGCCAGGCCCACCAGGGGTGCTGGCGGTCGCTCGAGCCGATTCAACCGGGTCCACAGCGCGTGCTCGAGCGACAGTGCACCGCGTGGGTCCCCGGCGTGCAGCCGGTTGAGCGCGCGGAGGTTTGCCAGGTACAGCGCCACCGGGTCTTCGCTTGGTAGCGGTGCCGCTCGTTCGGCTTGATCCAGGCATGCCTCCGATGCCTCGGGCCGACGCATCAACGCCAGGGCCCACCCTCGCTGGCGCAGCAAGACCCCCCGGAGCGGCGGGGGCAGGGTGGCGGGTACGGCCGCACTCGTGTCGACCTCCGTGAACCGTCGTTGCGCCACGCAGTAGCCGTCTCGTCTCGCCCGCGCCGTCCACCGCGGGACGCCCGATGCCGCCGCGTGCTCCTTGGCGGTCAGGCGGGCGAGCGTCCCCTCGATGTCGTCGTCTCCCAGCCATGCATCGGGTCCTTCGCGATCTTCGGGTTGCGGCCGGGCGGGTGACGGGACGACCTCCTCCGCTCCGAGGCTGGTCCACCGCAGCGCCCACCCCGGGGGCGGCTCGCCCCGGCACGCCACCAGCACCGAAGCCATCGTCCGTTGGGCTCCCACCATCAATGCGTCGAGCGTCGCCCGATCGCCCCGACGCCATCGTCCCCGTGGGCCCACCACCACCACCTGCCACGGGCGGCTGCCCCGACTGCGGTCGAGGCGGCGCAGGGCTCGACGGACTTGGTGGTAGGCACCCGCGACGGCGGGATCGGGTGCGGAGCGAGCATCCACGAGTCGGTCGATCACTCCGCGGCGGTCACCCTCGGTGGGGGAGGGCGCCGTGCCTCCGGCCGCGGCCCACAGCGCGTTGGCCAGACGCAGCGGCCCCCGACCGTGGTGCACGTCGACGATGCACCGCTGCGGCCGAGCCGCGGGCATACACCCCGGCGCGAGGCGGGCCACGGTCAGCGCTGGCCGACCCGCGGTGCGTTCGTCGAGGATCGAGGACATGGCGTTCACGACGACGGGCCAGCCTACAGGCAGCAGCAACAACACTCCGCGGCGGTCTCGGCCACGGTTGCGATCGCATCGAGTGCGCCCTCCGAGCCCGCCTCTGCGCCGGTCTCCGCCGCGGTGGAGCTGGCCGCTGCGGTGGAGCTGGCCGCCGCGGTGGAGCTGGCCTCTGCGGTGGCCTCTGCGGTGGCCTCTGCGGTCGCTTCGGCGGCCTCTTCGGCCGTCTCCGTCGCGCTCTCGACCTCGGAGTTCGCGCTCTCGGACGTCTCGAATCCCCCCTCCTCGCCGAGGCTCTCGACCGACGACTCGGCCTCGGACATGGCGGACTCGAGGGTGGATGCCTCGCTCTGCGCCTGCTCGAGGAATTCGAGGAGGCCCTTGGCGAGCTTCATGATCGTCTGCAGCAGGAACAGTGACTGCGCGATCGCTCCGACCACCTGGTTGATGGCTTCCAGCACCTTGGCGGCGACCGACGTCGAGCTGCTGCTCGGCGTGGAACCCAGCGCCCCCGCCCAGTCCAGCGCGGTTCCATCGATGGTGATGGTTCCCGAGAACTGGTTTTGGTAGTCGGTCGAGCTGGACGACGTCGAGCTCGAGTCGAGCCCTCTGTGCATGACGATCTTCGCGGAGGTCGCGTTGCCGCCCGTGGTGCTCCAAGACAAGCACAACAGCGAGAACGTGTGATCGGAGATCGTGACCCCACCGTACTCGACCGTCGCGCTCGTGCCCGACCCGGAGATCACCAGATCGGAGCCCGTACTCGACTTGCTGGAGTCGCCCTCGGGGGCGGTCAACGTCTGGTAGGTCCCGTCCCAAACTCCTAGATCTTGGAAGATGTCCTCGCCGGTCTCCGAGACCTCCTCGATGGTGGTTGCGTAGCCCTTCGAGGTGAGAAAGTTGTCGAAGATCTCCGTCTCGTAGGTCTTGTCGGCAACGGCCTCGGTCTCGACCTTGGCGAAGGCATTGAACAGGTCCCAGTCGCTCACGAGGTCGCGAACGAAGCGTTGTGCTTCGGTGATTGTGGTGGTCATCAGTCGTGTCGATTCTGCGGTCGATGGCTCAATGAAACTCGGAGA
>JAHZJA010001041.1 GCA_022601155.1 Deltaproteobacteria bacterium
GCGGAACTTGCGAAGCTGGAGCTTCTTGCGAACGATGGGCTCGCCTTCCAGCACGCTCTTGCGCCCACCGGGAGCCGCGTTGGCCTGCGAGGGAAGCCCGAGCAATCCCCCGGCCAGCACGGAGGAGACGATGATGAACTTTGACGTCGTCTTCATGTCGAGTGCGGCCTAGCGGGGAGTGGTGTACTCGAACGCGGTCGGGAAGAAGAAGCTCACGCCCAGGAAGAACGTGACGTTGTGTGCGAGCTGGGGCGTCGTGGCGTCACGGGCCGCTCCTGCATCGTCGAGGTTCGGGTCGTCCACCCCGTTGGGGGGGTCGGTGTCGGGACCGCGACGGTCGGGCTCGAGGCGGTCGGCGAACAGCCAGTAGCGGACGCCGAGGTCGAATGCGAGCCAGTTGACCCGGGGCAGGTACGTGCGGGAGTGGAACCCGATGACGCCGCCACCCGTGAAGTTGTTGAAGGCGTCATGCAGGGACTCGTAGCGCTGCAAGACCTGGGTCTGCATCACGCCGCCGCCGATCGACGCGCCAGCCTCCCAGTGGAGGAGGGCACGGTTGAAGATGGCGATCTTCCCGTACATGAAGTTGTAGGTGAAGTTGACGTTGGCCTGCCACAGCACCTTGTTGGCGGTGAGCAGCAGCCCCTCCTGCCGACGGATGTTGTCGTAGCGGGGCGTCTTGGCGCCGATGAAGCCGGTGCCGACCAGGCCCAGAGCCATGCGGTTGGTCAGCCAGTAGTCGAACTCGACGCCGAGCGTGTAGTGGCGAACGTACGGGTCGTTGACCGTGATGCCGAACTGAGGCTGCAGCTCGAAGCGTTTCTTCTTGAGCATCCGCTGGCGCTGGACCACCGTGATGAGGCCCATCTCGGCCTTGATCTGCTCTTCTTCGCTGTTCTGGGCCGCAGCTGCGTCCTCCTCGGACACGACCTCGTCGGCGGCATCGTCGTCACCGAAGATGTCGATCTCCTCGCCATCGTCCTCGATGACGAGGTCGTCGTCGTCGCCCGCAGGCTCGCCGCCTTCCATCTCGTCGTCATCGATGATGACGAGATCCTCGTCGTCGTCTTCTTCGGGCTCGCCCTGCACAGAGGCCGCGAGATGGGCCGCCAGGGTGCTCGACACCGTAGGCGGAGTTTCCGCCAGCGCGGGCGCGGGCAGTGCCCCGAAGGCCAAGAGGCCCCAAAATGGGCCAGAGAAGAAGCGTCGCATGCTCACCTCAAAAAAGAGAGATCGGGTGACTGAGCGAGAGGGGTGACGCATCGCGCTCGATCGCGAGGTCATGCGGCCGTGTGCCGCGAAGGGGTACGTGTAGGGCAATTCGGCGGTGCGACCGTATCACAGCGTTTTGGCGGCGCACAACCGGGGGGGCGTCGTGAAGGACGTGGCATTCCGGTTCGAGGGGTGAGGCAAAAAGCATCATGATCCCACGGTGTTCTGATTTGCCGTTGCCAACCCCCCGGCAACGGTCACGAGGTCTTAGCCGCGTGGGTGCCCCCTTGTAAAGAGCTGCCGTGAGTCCGCGAGCCAAGCGTGTGGAATCGGGCATGGATGGTGGGCTGAGCCCAAAGCCTTCGATCGTTCCACGATCGGGGGCGCCAGAGGTTTCCCGTCTTTTGTCGCCGCTCAGCGCTCCACGAGCAGAGCGTCGGCAAAGTCTTGCGCATCGAAAGCTCGAAGATCATCGATTCCCTCACCGATGCCGATGTAGCGGATGGGAATCGCCAGCTCGTCGCAGATTCCCAGGACCACCCCACCCTTGGCGGTGCCGTCGAGCTTGGTGACCACCAATCCGGTGAAGTCCATCGTCTCCTTGAACAGCTTGGCCTGGGCCAGCGCGTTTTGTCCGATGGTCGCGTCGAGCACGAGGAAGGTGTCGTGGGCTCCGTGGATTTCGGCGGCCTGCTCCGCGGGCAAACCCCTCGCACGGGCCTTTGCGGCGGCGCGCCCGACCTTGGCGAGCTCGTCCATCAACTCGGTGCGGGTGTGCAGCCGTCCCGCCGTATCGCACAGCACGACGTCGAACCCTTCGCGGCGCCCCCGAGCGATGCCGTCGAAGATCACGGACGAAGGGTCGGCCTTGTCGGTGCCCTGGTGGAGCGTGCAGCCCACCCGTCGCGCCCATACATCGAGCTGTTCGACGGCCGCGGCGCGGAAGGTGTCGCCCGCGACCAGCAACACCCGGCGTCCCGCCCGAACATGCTGCGCCGCGAGCTTGCCGAGCGTGGTGGTCTTGCCGACACCGTTGACCCCGATCATCAGCAGGACGTACGGCGCCGGCTTGGCGTCGTAGTGGAGCGGCTCGGCGGGGAGCTCGAGCAGCTCGAGCATCGCCTGGCGGATCACCGCCCACACCGCGTCGGGGTCGGCGACATCCTTGCGGTCGAGGACGGTGGTGACGCGCTGCTGCAATTTCTCCGCGGTGGTGGTGCCGATGTCGGCGGTGAACAACACCTCCTCGATGCGGTCGCGCAGGTCGTCGTCGACCTTGGGCTTGCCCGTCAGCAGCTTGGACAGCCGCGCCATGAAGCCACCGCGAGTCTTGGCCAATCCATCGCGGTAGCGCTTGCGCTCGGCGGCGCGCCGGGCCTCCTTGTCATCGTCGTCGCGGGCGGGGCTCTTGGGCTTGTCGACCGGAAGGGGAACCGAGGACACGGGCTGCGATCGGCCGGGCGCATCGGGTCCGAGCAATGGAGAGACTGCGTCGTCGCGGGTGGGCGCTTCGGGATCGGCCAGCGGCGACACATCGTCGTCGTGGGTGGAGGCGTCGGGATCGGCCAGGGGGGGCCGGGCCGCTTCCTCGTCGTCGACGGTCTCTCTTGCGCTGCTGTCGGGCTCTACCTCGTTCGAAGACCGCAGTGCGGGCGCCTGAGCGGGGTCCGAGGCTGGATCTGCGGATCCGAGGGCCCCGCCCGTCGAGGCCGCAGGAGGCAGTGCTTCGGGCTTGCGGCGCAGCACCACCCAGGCCGTGGCGCCCAGTCCGAGCAGGGCGAGCACGATGAGGATCTCATTGCCGGTCATCCGCGGACGGAGCTATCTCTGGCGGCCTCCAAGTGCAAGGGGGATCTCGCGAGAGATCTACTTCGACGCGATCTCGTCGCGATCGATCTTGCGAGATCCCGACCTCGAGATCGCCTCGTCGCGAAGGGCAGCCCTCGCTCGTCTCATCGCAGAGGCTCGTGCGGTGCATCGAAGGGGATGGCTGACCCTCGTCCGCGGCGGGCTAGAGATCCCTTGGCGCGATCCCGTCGCGAGTGATATCGGAGGTCGTCGAACAGAGCCGATCTCTCGAATCGGATCTCTTCCCCACGATCGCCGCCCCATGAAGCTCAAGAAGATCGAGGTTGTTGGTTTCAAGTCGTTCGCCGATCGCCAGCTCGTCCAGGTGGACGAGCACATCACGGGCGTCATCGGTCCCAATGGCTGCGGCAAGTCCAACATCGTGGACGCCGTCCGCTGGTGCATGGGTGAGCAGAGCGCCAAACATCTGCGCGGCGCGGGGATGGCCGACGTGATCTTCGCGGGTTGCGCTAGTCGCGGCCCTGCAGGAATGGCAGAGGTCACCCTCACCTTCGAAAACGACAGCAACGCGCCCGCACTGGGGACGCTGACGCTGCCGGACATCGGCATCACACGACGGCTGTTTGCCGACGGGACCTCCGAGTACCTCATCAACAAGGTCCCCGGGCGCCTGCGGGACATCACCGAGCTGTTGATGGGCACGGGGGCGGGGACCAAGGGCTACTCGATCATCGAGCAGGGCCAGGTCGGGAAGATCGTCAGCAGCAAGCCCGAGGAGCGCCGCCACATCATCGACGAAGCGGCCGGGATCACGCGGTTCAAGTCGCAGCGGGCCGCCGCTCAGCGCAAGATCGAGGCCACCCGCGCCAACCTCTTGCGGGTGACCGACGTCGTGACCGAGCTGGAGGCGCGCCTGGGCACGCTGCGGCGTCAGGCGCAAAAGGCCGAGCGCTACAAGCGATACCGCGAGGAACAACGCGATCTCGAGCTGTGGATCGCGAGCCACCGATTCCTCGAGCTGGTGACCACCGGGCGCGTGCTGGCGGAGCGCCGCGAGGACGTGACGCAACAGGTCGAGGATCTGCGCCACACCATCGGGGCTCGCGATGCTCGCATCGAGGCTCAGCGAACCACGCTGCACGACACCGAGCGGCGGCTATCGACCCACCAGCAAGAGGTCTATGACCTCGACAACCGCGTGCGACTGCTCGAAGCCGAGGACGAGTACCGTCGTCGCGAGCGGGAGGGGCTGGTCGCCAGCGCGGCGCAGAGCCGAGCGGAGGCCGAGGCCGGCGAGCGTGGTCTGGCTGGTGTCGAGCAAGAACTCGCCGAGGTCGACGCTCAGGTCACCGCGCTGGAGCAGGAGGGCGGCGCCCAGGGGCTGCGAGGTCGGGTCGATGGCCTCGGTCGGCAGCTGGCGGAGACCGAGCGCTCACTGACCGCGCTGCACGAGACGATCGAAGGCGCCCGCGAGGCCCGGGAAGCCGCCACCCAGCGGCTCGCGGTGGCGCAGGCTCGGCTGGTCTCGCTCGACGAGACGGTCCGCGAGCTCACGGCTCGGGCCGATGTGGCCGCGGGAGCGGCCGACGCCCTGCAGCTGCAGCACCAGGAGCTGATTGAGGGGGTGCGCCTGGCCGACGAGGCCTACGAAGGGGCTGCCACCGCGTTGCAGGGGCTGCACGAGCGCCGCGGCGAGCTCGACCGGGAGCGCGCCTCACTGCGCCACCAGGTCTCTGCCGCCGAGGTCGAGCTCGACACCGAGCGCGCGGAGGTCCATCGCTGTCGATCGCGACTCTTGTCGCTGCAGGAGATCCAGGGCCGGTATCGGGGCTGCCACAGCGGAGTCCAGGTGGTGATGGAGCACCAGCAGCAGCTGGCGGCTCCCGTGCAGCCGGGAGCGGGCGGCGGCGAGGTCTCGGCCTCTGCACCGACGTCCTCGCCCGTCCTGGGGATCCTGGCCGACTTCGTCTCGGCCCCGCAGCACCTCGAGGCGGCCGTCAGCGCCGTGCTCGGTGATCGCCTGGAGGGGGTCGTGGTCGAGGAGCCCGCCACCGCCGCGCGTGGTGTCGATCTGCTCAAGCGGCTGCAGGAAGGACGCACTACGTTCCTGCCTCGCCACGCGCGCTCGACCGAAGCGGTGGCCCGCGTCGAGGCTAGCCAGCCCACGGGTGCCCAGCTGGGGTGGTCGTCCCACGAGTCCACGATGTCGTCGGGGCCGATCGAGGTCGTCGACCTCACCGAGGACGGCCCGGCTCCCGCGCTCGATCCCTCGATGGCGACGGCGTCCGGACCTCGCCCGGGGGCGGGCATCGACACCGTCCTCGGGTCGACGCGGGCGCAGTCGCCTGCCGATGCATCGCCGACGGCCGCTGCGCTCGAGGAGCGACGCGGTGTCGTGGGGCGCCTGGCGGAGCTGGTCGACGTGGCCGGCGAGTTTGCGCCCATGGCTCGGGCACTGGTCGGCGACACGTTGGTGGTCGAAGACCTCTCGCGCGCGCTGGAGCTGTGGGACGAGGGCGGGCCCCGGCCGCCGATGGTGACCCTCGATGGCGATCGCGTGGAGCCGACCGGGGTCGTGGTGGGCGGGTCGCCCACCGCTCTCGACTCGGCGCTGCTCCAGCAAAAGCGCGAGATCCGAGAGCTCGAGGAGATTCTCGGTCAGCTGGA
>JAHZJA010001042.1 GCA_022601155.1 Deltaproteobacteria bacterium
CCGGCGAGCTCGAGGTGGTCGAGCTGGTGGAGGCACAGTACGGCGAACTCGTGCTGCTCACCCGACGCGCTTCCGGTCAGCTGGGACTGGTCGGCGTGTCGTCCCGCGGCCAGCCGCGGTGGGCCACGACGCCGGGCCTTCCCTGCAGCCCTTGCACTCCCGACGACATCGTCGTGCACCCCTCCGGGGACATCATCGTCAGCGCCACCTCGGGGTTGGGGACCGTGCTCAACAAGGCTCTGCTGCTGCGCTACGACCCCGATGCCGGCCTCGTTCGCTGGGTCCTCACGGTGCCACTCGACCCTGGGCCCAACGCGGTCCCCCAGTCGGGCGGACTGGCCCTGCTGGGCGACGAACACATCCTCAACCTGCGTATCGACGGCTCCAACGACGGCGAGTTCATACGGTTGCTCGACCTCGACGAGACCGGCGAGCTCCAACGTAGCCGGATCATCCTCGCCGGGCTGGGTACGGCCGGGCAGTGGCCACCGCTACTGGTCGCGACCCCCGAGGGCGCAGTGGTGGCCGCCGCCGCATTCAGGCAAGAGGATCAACCGGGCATCCAGGCGGCCACCCACCGCATGCTGCCCCCGAACTACGTCACCATCAGTGCCGTCGACCTGCCGGTACCGCTGGACGACCTCGCGCTCGACGGTACCGGCCGGCGCATCGAGCTGGCGCGCAGCAACGACCAGCAGACGATCACGCTGTTGATCACCAGCCGCAGCGCATCGGAACTCGCGCGCTGGGATATCTCGCTGCCGTTCATCTCCACCTCGAGCACCCGCGCGACCTTGGCCGTGGGCCCGGACGACGACGTCTACGTCGGCGTGCGCACCTCTCCGCAGACCTCCGCCAGCGATCCCTTCGCGATCCAGCTGGAGATTACCCGCCTGTCATCGACCGGACAGCTGCGCTGGCAAGTGGCCGAACCGCTCGACATGATGGCGACCAACGACCCCCTAGAGCTGCTGATCGATGAAGACGAAGGGATCGTCGTGGCGACGGTCGTCGAGGGTCGTATGCTGGTCAGACGCTACGAGCAGGCGTGCGGATGTCGTTGACTCATCGCCCACCGCCCCCCGAGGCTGGACCTGGCCCCACCGTCGGCCGATCATGGGGCACCGTGGGAATTGGTCGCCGCATCGTGCGCTGCGCCAGCGTGGCACTGGCCGCAGGGCTGGCGCTGGTCGGCACCGCAGCTTGCAATGACGGCATCTCGCTCGACCCCGCCTCCACCTCGGGCCGAACTCCCCCGGCCGCGACATCCAGCGACTCCGGGGTCGCCGACTCCGGCGCCACGGGAGACACCGCTGACACCATCCCGCCCGATCTCCCGGTCGATCTGCCCCCCGTCGGCGAGTGCCCAAGCGGGTGTGTCCCAGGCTCGGTCCAGCTGTGGTCCTGGGACGAGCCGGTCGAGCCCAAACAGCCACCCGCCGCCACCCACGAGCTGATCGGCATCCTCCACGCCAACCGGCTGCAGATGCCGGGCACGATCCACGTGGCCGACAACCGTGACGAGGCCCCATGGCTCACCAGTCTCGGGCTCGATGGCACCTACCTCACCTCCGAAGCGGTCGACATCGGGTGCGGCTGCAGCCTGACCAGCATGGACTTCGACCCGCTGTGGGGGCACATCTTGTTTGGTGCCCGAGATCCAGGTGACCAACCGCCAGACTACTTCGCGGTCTGCCGCTACGTTCCCGAGATCGGTCAGCGGCTGTGGACGGAGGTCTTCGGCACCGTCTTCCCCGAGGACGCAACGCCCCGAGTCGGTTCGGTGTTCGCGTTGGCCAACGGCGACTCGGGGATCCTCGTCCTGCAGGATCATCCCAACATCGGGCTGCCCATGGTCGAGCAGCTCCAGCTGTTCCGCTTCGACATCGACGGCGGTTTCCTGGGCGCCCCCGAGCTCGATACCCAGGCGCCCACGGCCGACGACAACTTCCCGCTCGCGGTGACGGTCGACCACGACACCGTGGCCATCGCATTCGGCTCCTTCAACGGCATCGAGGAACAGGGCTACGTCGCGTGGGTCCACCCCCAGGCCGACCTCGTAGAGGACGTCGTGCCCCTGCCCGCTCCCCCGGGCGATCTGGTCGCACTCCCCAACGGAACCACGCTCGCCGCCAGCCTGGTCGAGACACAGCGGGGACTCGGTCGGCTCGACGTGGTACGAGCCGCGCCCCTGGCCGGCAGTGGCTGGACGGTGACCGTCGAGGTGCCGACGTCGTTCGTCTCGCGCCCGTCCATCGCCCTCGACTCCACCGGTGCGGCCTGGGTTGCCGTTGCCATCGCCGACCAACCCGACGGCCCCGCCCACATCCGACTGCTGCACTTGGATGCGGCCGGGCAGTTGCTGTCGTCCTCCGACCTTCCATTGGCCGCGACCCTCGAGACCCGCTCCGTCGTCATCGCGACCGACACCGAAGACGACCTTCTGCTCGCAACCCATATCGATGGCCGGCTGCACGTCGAGCGCCGACGCAGTGGGTGCGCATGCGAGTGAGCGCGCCACCGTACATCGGTACGGCACTGCTCGCCCTGGTGGCATGTGGCCCCTCGGTCGATCTCGACGGCAGCCCCGGCGCCGAGGCGGGGCTGGGCACCAGCCCGGGAGCGCCCGGCACCAGCGGCGACAACGGCAACGCCCTCGAGACCACCGACAGCGGTCAGGCCAAGCTCGATATCGCGGCGGCCTTCGACGTCGGGGCTCCTCCGCCCCCCCTGCCCCCCGGGATGTGCCCCCCCGATTGCCAACTCCAGCTCAGTCGCGACTGGATCTTCAACGGCCCGCCGTCGGACCGTGTCGATCCTCAGTCCGAGATTGCCGTCGTCGATGCCGGCGACGGCACCACCATCGTTGCCGATCAACGCGAGGGCGCCATCACCCCGGCCAGGCTCGATGCTTCGGGTCAGCAGCTGTGGACGGCACCGCTCGCACTGCCGTGCGACCCATGTCGGCTCAGCAACATTGCGCTGCATCCGACCTCGACCGATCTCCTCATCGCGGGGTACGGCGCGGACGTCATGGGCATGCCCATCGCGGTGTTGGCTCGGGTCGAGCGTGAAGACCACACCGTCGTGTGGAGCGTGGACTCACCGCTCGTCGACGGATTGCGCGTCACTCCACGCGCTGGATCGGTCGCCGTCGTGCACGAGACGCTGATCGTCCAGCCCGTCGTCCACGCCGCCCCTCGCCCGGATCTCGAGGCGATCGAGCTCAACCTCCACGATGCCGACAGCGGCAGCTTGATCCTCAGCCAACCCATCGCCAGCGCCCCGCCGCCCGCGTCGCCATGGGTGCCCCGCGCCGCGAGCTTCGATCAGCTCGTCGTCGTGGCCTACGCCGGCCCCGATACTCAGTCCCAGGGCCAGTTCACGTGGTTGGATCCTCTATCGGGCGATGTATCGCTCACCGCGATCCGAACCGATCCCATCGCGGGTCTGGTCTCCAGCGAGCAGCGCGTCATCAGCATCGGTCGCGCCTCGGGCGGGCGAGCCCCGATGTTGTCGGTCCGCAGCGCGACGCTGGCCGAGCCCGCCGAGTGGGAAGTGTACGAAGACTCCGAGTTCGACTTTCACGAGCCGTCGGCCATCGTCGCCGACCAGCTCGGCCATGCCCACGCCGCCGTCCAGCTCACTGGGGCGCGACCAAGCACCGTGCAGCTGTGGCGTTGGACCGAGACTGGCGACTTGGTGTGGCGAGTCTCACTGCCGTTGGTCACCGACCCGGCCGGGACCCCCATCGCCCTCGATGTGCGTGACGACACCTCGCTGATCCTCGGTAGCTTCAGTGAGGGCGGGGTGCACGTGGAGCGACGCACCCCCTCGTGCCAGTGCGGCTGAATCCCTGACTCGTAGGCTTCGCGGCCCCGTTCGCATCGCGCCGACGGCATCGCGCCGCGGCGGCTCAATCTCGGACAATTCGACACGCGAGCTGTGATCGATTGGCGCGTCGCCGTGTCTACCGCGGCCGAATCTCGGATGCGCGACCGGCCAGACCACCCCTGCCCCGGGCTGGACGGCGCGCCCATCGAGGCACCGTCGCCATGCCCGCCAACACCTATCATTTCGTCGAGCAGTGGATGATCCCGGGCTACACCCCCGATCAGGTCTACGCCGTACTGTCCAACGCTTGCCTCGTCCCCCAGTGGTGGTCCGGCGTCTACCTCGAGGCCGTGCCGCTGGGCGACTACGACGCTCCGGTGGTGGGCGCCCGGGTGCGTGCCAAGGCTCGTGGCTTCCTGCCCTACACCCTCGACTTCGTGCTGGAAGCGCTGGTTCTCGAGCCAGGGCGGCTGGTCGAGGTCAAAGCCAGCGGCGACTTCGACGGTGTGTGGCGGGCCCAGCTCGTCCACGAAGACCACGGCACGCGCGTGGCGATCGACTGGAAGGTCACCGTGAACATGCCGCTCATCCGCTACCTGTCGCCTGTGCTCAAGCCGCTGTTCGCCATGAACCACAACTGGACCACGCCCCGGGGACAGCAGGGCATGATTCGCTATCTCGCCCAGCGCCATCGGCCCGCTGCCACCCCTGCCCCCGCGCTCGACATCGCCTGCTAGCCTCGACTTTGGCGGTTTTCCATGGGCCACAACGCCGTCAGCGGCAGCTGCCTGGCGAGGCTGCGCTTCGAAGGCGCATCGGGTCATGCGTCGAGGAGCGAAAACACTGCCACAGCGGTCGGGGGCGGTGTTATGGC
>JAHZJA010001043.1 GCA_022601155.1 Deltaproteobacteria bacterium
CGCAGCCGGGGACGACCGGCGCGCGGCGATGGCTGCCGTCGACGTCGCCCACGAGCTGGGCTACGAGCAGCGGCTCCACGACCGGGGCCGGGAGTGGATCGCCATCGCCGAGGCGCTGATCGTCCGCCAGGGCGGCGCACCGAAGATCGAGATCGGCATGCTCAACGCGCTGGCGACCATCGCCATTCGGCAGGCTCGCTACGACGAGAGCCAGGCGCTGTTCCACGAGCTGGTGGAGAAGCAACGCGCGCTGGATCCCGACGACCCCAACCTCGCCGTCGGGCTGATGAACCTCGGGGGCTCGTACGCCGAGCGCCGCGACTTCGAAAAGTCTCGGACGTACATGCTCGAAGCGCTCGACCTCACCGAGCGCGTCTTGGGGCCCAAGCACCCGAGCATGACCTCGCTCTATGCCAACCTATCGCTGGTCTCGGTGCTCCAGGGGCACTACGCGGAGGCCAAGGTCACGCTACAGCAGACGCTCGAGCTCCAGCGCGAGGTGCTGGGTGACGAACACCCCGACTACTCGCGCACGCTCATCAGCATGGCCGTGGCCGAGCGTCACCTGGGCAACCCCGCCGAGTCGGAGCGACTGCACCGCGAAGCACTGTCGATCCGGCGGCGCAAGCTGGGCGACGATCATCCTGCCGTCGCCGAGTCCTTGCGCAACCTCGCGTGGGCGGTGGCCGACCAGGACGGCAGACTCGACGACGCGGTGGAGCTCGTTCGCGACGCGCAGCTGACCGCGGCCAAGCGCCTCGAAGACGACCACCCCGAGCACGGGCACAACGCATCGCTCATGGCGTGGCTGTTGGTGCAGCAAGGGCAGTACCGCAAGGCGCTCCAGCAGGTGGAGCTCGCGTCGAAGAACCACAAGGCCAACGACGCCAAGCAGGAGCTCGTACTTCCCGTATTGCGCATCAAGGGCTGGGCACAGCGGGACTTGGGGCAGGTCGAGGCCTCCATCACCACCCTCACCGCAGCGGTGCAGGCCGCCGAGAGCACGCCATCGGTCAAGGAAGGCGTGCGTGGTTCCCTACGCTTCGAGCTCGCGGTGTCGCTGACCGAGGCACAAAGGAACCCCGAGCAGGTCGAGCGCCTGCTCGCCGAGGCTCGGGTCGACTTCGAGGCGGCCTCGGATGGTTATGGCAAGGACCGCAAGCGGATGCTCTCGTGGATGGAGAGTCGCTCGGCGCAGTAGATCGGCGTGAATCCGGGTGGGGACCGCCCCCAACCGACCGACGAGCGGGTATGCTGACGCCATGCGGAGGATGGTGACGGTGGCCCTATTGGTGGGCTCGACCCTGGGTTGTGGCAGCGAGCCCGACAGCGGCGATGACACGGGGGGCATCGACTTCGATGTGGGCGGCCCAGACGAAGGGACGAGCACCACGGGGGGCGAACAAGGCGAGGACACCGGTGGTGTCCTCGACGTGGGCACCAACCCGACCGGCGGCAATGGAGGCGACGGGGGACAGTGCGCCTGTCAGGACGTCGACGACGGGATCTATGTGCTCGACAACGCCGGGTTCGCTCCTGCGGTGTGGTTCTTCGATCCCCCCGCCAACACCTTCACGCAGGTCGGGACGATCGGCTGCGACGCACCCGCGGGCTGGGTGGCGAACTCGATGGCGATCGATCGCCAGGGCTACGCCTGGCTCAACTACTACGAGCAGCTCACCCAGTCGGCCCGGATCTACCGCGCCCCGCTGGCGGATCTCAGCCAGTGTGAAGACACCGGGTACGTCAACCCGGGCGGCACGTGGTGGCTGCTGGGGATGGGCTACGCCGTCGTCAACGCGGACAGCAGCTGCGACCAGCTGTACATCTACCGCAGCGATCGCTACCTGGAGTATCCCAACTTCGGGCCCGGCGGCGCCGAGCTGGGGCAGTTCAACGAGGCCACCGATGCCGTCGACCTCATCGGTGCAACGGACTACCCGGTGGGCGAGCTGACGGGCACGGGCGACGGGCGGCTGTTCACCTTTGCGCCCGTCAACGCCAACCTCGCGGTGCTCGTCAACCTCGACAAGGCAACGGGGGGCGAGCTCGAGCACACCGATCTCGACGGGCTCGACATCACCAACGCCTTCGCCTTCGCGTTTTGGGGCGGCGATGTCTACTTCTTCACGGAGACGAGCCCGGGCTCGGGCGTCTCGCAGGTCACCCGCCTGGACTACGACGGCAACGAAGGCGGAGGCCTGGCCGTGTACAACGCCAACACCGGGCTGCACATCCCCGGAGCCGGCGTCTCCACGTGCGCGTCGTTCACCCCGCCGGCCTGAGCTCTACTGGGCTCGGGGACGGTCGTCCGACACTTGCGTCACGCAGCCGGCGGCGGCAATGCCGACGCTGGCCCACGCGCGCTCCGGGTGCCGTCGACCCTCGGTCATCACCGCGCCGGTCGGCCGCGCGTCACATCGCGAAGCACTCGGCCTCGTTGGGTGCACCGGGTGAGCCCCACTCCCGAGTGCCGTCGCTCGTCTGCAGTGGCGCGACCGAGAAGCACCAGTTGCCCGCTTCGTCGTTCCCGGCCGCGGTTAGCTGCGTAGGGTCGAGCTTCCAAGACCGGCCGTCGTCCTCGTTGAAGCGATCGTAGTTTGCGGTCTGGTCGATGACCTCCTGGGCCTCGTCGAGGATGTACACCTCGTCTCCACCGCCTCCGTTGTTGAGCTCGGGCCCCGAGCCATAGTGGGCATCGGCGGGCTCCGCGTACGGCCACTGACCCGGAGTGCTGAGGGCGAGCACCGCGTAGCCCCCCGCCGGCGCAATCGCGTTGTCGTCGATCGTGCCCTCGATGCTGAACATCTCGTCTCGGATCCGCAGACCCAGCAGGTCGAGGTTGGCTCCCGTGGCGTTGTAGATCTCGATCCACTCGCAACGATCCATGTTGCAGGTGGGGTTGTACATGATCTCCGTGACCACCAAGTCGCCGGGATTGACGTCGATCCCCGTGGTCGTGGGCTCGACGTAGTCGCTGAGGTCTACCGCCCTCCGGGGCGCGATCTTGAAGTCGCCGCCGCTGTAGTTGAGGGGGCCCACAACCGCAGAGAACCCCGCCCCCACGCCCAGGTTCGGAAAGCTATCCCCATCGGCCAGCGCGTCGTACAGCAGGCCGTCCACCTGTACCGCATCGACACCCCCCACCTCGAACTCGTCACCGCCCACCAAGGCCAGCACCGACAGCGGGGTTGCCTCCACGCGCACCAGCACCGACTCCCACGGCTCGGCCACCCCGGGCGCGAGATCGACCAGCGCCACCGTCTCCGGTTCGATCACGATCCCCTGCGTACCGGTGGGCGTGACACAACCGGCGGTCACGTCGATCTCGGTGCGGTCGGAAAACTCCTGGGTCTGGCCCACGATGTCGACCTCGTCGCCGATGTCTACGCTGGGCTTCGCATCGAGGAACACGTACACGCCGCTCCACGCCCCGCCTTCGGGCTCCTGCACGAACACCGCATTCGAATAGACCGCAGTCACCACCACCCCGCGCACGTCCACCATCATCTCCTCGCCGATCGTGCCGTCTTGGATCTGATAGATGGTGTCGTCGCCCGTGGAGGCGGTGGTGGATCCCGGTTCGGTGGTGGCGGCCGTCGACCCGGCGCTCGTCGCCCCGGTTTCATCGAGCGTGCTGGTCGTCGTGGGGCTGGTGTCCG
>JAHZJA010001044.1 GCA_022601155.1 Deltaproteobacteria bacterium
CGCCAAGAGCTTCGGGGGTCGGAGACATACCGCCGTGGATGTACGCGAGGCACCGGTGATCTTGAAGATGCACCACGTGCCGGCGAGGTTCTGGACCAATCGTGGACTGGGCACGGTTCCGGGCGAAGAACGCGCGGAGGTGTCGGGGAGGCGACGAGCCGCGGCTGTGCTTCCACATCATCCGAGCTCGCGGTTGGGGGGTTGCTGTGGTCTCGGTCCACGCGGGTGTCTCAATGCGAAACGAGCCCGACTCCGAAGCGGCGGGGTACATGTCGGGAAGGCACGGGGAATCCGCAGGCGAGCGCCTGGAGCGAGCGCACGCTCAAGCGAAGCCGCGATCACGCAGATACGTGATCACGCGATCGGCGAGCGCTTCGGCCGACGTCCCACCACTACTATCGAGATGCACCTCGGGACTGCGCGGCGGCTCATAGGGTGCATCGATCCCGGTGAAGTCCCGCAGCTGCCCCGCTCGCGCCCGCGCATACAGACCCTTGGGGTCACGTCCCTCGCAGACCGAAAGCGGCGCGTCGACGAACACCTCCACGAACCGACCCTCCCGCATCCGAGCCCGTGCTGCGGCGCGGTCGGCTTCATAGGGCGCGATCACAGCGACCAAGGCCAGCATCCCGGTCTGTGCGAACAACCGGCCGACTTCGCCGATGCGTCGCACGTTCTCCTTGCGGTCGCCGGGCGAGAACCCGAGGTCGGCGCAAAGGCCCGTGCGCACCACGTCCCCATCGAGGTGAACGGTGTGCCGCCCTCCTTCATGCAGACGGCGGTCGACGAGATTGGCGATGGTGCTCTTGCCCGCCCCCGAAAGCCCGGTGAACCACACCAGGGCGCCCCCGAGGCCATGGAGGCGCTCGTGGTCGTTCGGTTGCAGTCGAGGGGCGCTGAGCTTGCCCACCGAGAGGTTCGACATGGTCGATTGCCATAGCGCGCCAACCCCGGCTGCGTCCAGCAACGCGTGCAACCCGCGGCCTGCCCCCGATCGGCCGCGGGCAAAAGGCAAGAAATTGGATTTCTCGGATCGGCTGCGCCACCGTCCGTAGCCAAGCGCGCGGGCTCCCGGGCCGCGCCCAGCTCGCCATGACTCAGCTCTCGCTGCTCCCCCCCGCCCTGACCCAGGGAACTGCGTCCTCGCCCCCAGCCGAGCCTCCCAGCGCATCGCGACCGGCGGCCGGAGGTGGCGGTGAGGATGTCCTGCGGGGCGATCTGGCCGAAGAGGCCCGTCGCAAGTACCTCAATTACGCGCTGTCGGTGATCACGGCTCGGGCGATCCCCGATGTCCGCGATGGGCTCAAGCCCGTGGCGCGCCGGATTCTGTTCACGATGTTCCACGAGCTGCGGCTGGTCCACGACGGCCGGCACCGCAAGAGCGCCAAGGTCGTGGGCGACGTCATCGGCAAGTACCACCCGCACGGCGACGGGGCGGTCTACGACGCGATGGTGCGGCTGGCCCAGGACTTCGTGATGCGGGCGCCGCTGGTCGATGGCCACGGGAACTTTGGATCGATCGACGGCGACTCGCCCGCGGCGTACCGCTATACCGAGGCGCGACTGTCCGAGATCTCGGGGCAGCTGCTGACGGAGCTGTCCAAGGAGACCGTCGAGTTTCGCGACACCTTCGATGGCACCGGTCGCGAGCCCATCGTGCTTCCCGCTCGTTTTCCGCAGCTGTTGGTCAATGGCGGCACCGGAATTGCGGTGGGCATGGCGACAGCCATTCCTCCGCACAACCTCGGCGAGGTGATCAAGGCCTGCATGGCATTGATCGACACCCCCGATCTGTCCGTCAAGCAGCTGATGCGGTGGGTCAAGGGCCCGGACTTCCCCACCGGGGGTGAGCTGGTCGCGAAGCGGGCCGATATTGCCGCCGTCTATCAGTCGGGCAAGGGCTCGTTCAAGCTGCGCGGGCGCTGGAAGCTCGAGCAGAGCAAAGAGGGTCCGATCCTCGTCATCACCGAGGTCCCCCACGGCGTGGAGAAGGCGGCGCTCGTCGAGGAGATCGGGCAGATCATCCTCGCGCGCAAGCTTCCCGTGCTCATCGGGGTGCAGGACCTCAGCACTACCGACATCCGCGTGGAGCTGGCGCTCGACAAGAAGTCCACCATCGACCCCGAGTTGGTGATGGCCTACCTGTTCAAGCACACGCGGCTGCAGGTCTCGGTGAAGGTCGACTTCACCGTGCTGGTCCCCACCGACAACCCCGAGGTCGGGGCGCCCGCACGGCTGGACCTGGCCCAGATCCTCCGGCACTTCCTCGACTTCCGCTTTGCCACCGTCAAGCGTCGGCTCGAGTACGAGCTGCGGGTGCTCGAGCGCCGTATCCACATCCTGGAGGGCTTCGAGATCATCTTCGACGCTCTCGACAAGGCGATCCGCATCATCCGCAACAGCGACGGCAAGGCCGATGCCGCCGCCAAGCTGATGAAGGCGTTCAAGATCGACGACGAGCAAGCCGACGCAGTGCTGGAGACGAAGCTCTATCGCCTCGCGAAGCTGGAGATCGAGAAGATTCGCGCCGAGCTGGCCGACAAGCGCAAGAAGGCCAAGGCGTTGCGGGCGATCCTCCGCAGCAAGGCCAAGCTGTGGGCGCTGGTCAAAAAAGAGATGGCCGAGGTCGCCGAGCAGTTCGCCGACTCGCGCCGCACCAAGCTGGGCGCCGACGATCTGGCGGAAGAATTCTCGGCCGAGAGCTTCATCGTCGAGGAAGACGCCGTGGTGCTGGTCACCCGAGACGGCTGGATCAAGCGTCAGCGGACGATCAATCTCGAGACCACCCGCATGCGCGAGGGCGACGAGCCCCTGGCGTTGGTGGGCGGCACCACGCGCGAGTGCGTGGTGTTGTTGACGAACATGGGCTCGGCCTACGTGTGTCGTATCAACGATGTGACGCCGTCGACCGGCCACGGCACGCCGGTCCAGAAGCTGTTCAAGTTCAAGGACGGCGAGCGGGTGGTGTGGGCGGTGGGCACCGACCCCCGGGTGATGCCCGAGTTCGCGGAGCCCAAGCCCGAGCTGGGCGAGGAGTACGAGGAGCCGTATCCACACCTGCTGGCGGTCACCCGCCAGGGCCAGAGCCTGCGGTTTGCACTGTGGCCCCACAAGGAGCCCAGCACCAGCCGCGGCCGCATGTTCGCCAGGCTGTCCAAGGGTGACGAGATCGTCTCGGTGTTCAAGGCCTATGTCGAGGACACGATCTGTGGCCTGACCCGCGGCGGGCGTCTGCTGGCCTGCGAGGCGGGCGAGGTGAACCTGCTGTCGGGACCGGGCAAGGGCGTCCGGCTGCTCAAGCTCGACGCGGGCGACGAGATCGCGGCCGCCTTCCTGGCCGACACTCCGGTGGTGATCGAAAAGACCTCCGGGGGCAAGCAGAAGCTCACCGGCGACGAGCGCAAGCCCGTGGCACGCGGCGGCAAGGGCC
>JAHZJA010001045.1 GCA_022601155.1 Deltaproteobacteria bacterium
AGCTCCCGTACAGCTTCATGATCGCGGTGCGGTCGTCAGCGGACCACTCGTGCTCCTCGTTCCTCCAGCACGCGTTCATGATCGAGTACGGGTCTTCGACCGTACCCTTTGACGGTCGTGCTGGCTACTTGGTTCGTCCGCGAGTGATTCGGACGGTTGCGAGCCATGTTGACGACGCCGCGACCAGTGCGTGGCATGGCCCCACCATGACCTCGCTCCGCAGCATGTTTCGCGGGATGACCACTCGACTCTTCGGTCGAGTTAGGGAGGTAGTCCGACCCCTTCGCCTTCGTGATGCCCTTGCCGCCTATCTTCGCGTTCTTCCTCATGGAACTGGACCGGCGACGCATCGTCCACGTCGGCGTCACACGGGGCCCGTCGCCCGAGTAGCCAGCACGCCCGAGTCCAAGGAGACCAGCGGGTTCTTTCCGAAGAACCAGAATAGAATGAGTCGCTGGTGAATAGTTTTTCCTGTGGCCGGGGACTCACTAGTTGCATAGAGGATGAGCGAGGTCATCGGCGAAGTCGATTCCGCGCACCCTCAGCAGCCGGTCACGAAACGACGCCGCGTCCTTCGGGCTTGGCTCGAGCAGGCGTCGATCGATGAGGTCAGCGATCGCCACGGGCCGTTGACCGCGGCATCGGCATGCGGCGGGGCGCCGTAGGGGCACGATAGGCAGATTCGCCCCATGGTTCGCGGGATTCTCGCCGATCTAGTGCACAATACTTACAAAACGATATTCCGATCATGTCAAAACGACCAAAAACACCACATCCTCATCATGCATCCGTCCGCGTTACAGCTACGAGCTCACTGATTCTGCTCGCCGCCTGCTCCAACGGCAGTGTCGTTGACGACGGTGGCTCAGGACTCGCAACCGACGGCAGCGGCACGGCCACGAGTGCGGATACCGAGACCAACGGCGCGGCTGACAGCTCCTCGGACGATGGCGTCCTCGATGGTACCAGCGGCGGTTCCAGCTGCGCTGACACGTGCATCGACGGAGAGTGCATCGACGACGTCTGCTGTCCGCAACCGCAGTTGTGCGACACGACCTGTTGTGGTGACACAGAGGTCTGCTCGTTCCAAACCTGCGTCCCGCTGGGGGACGAGTGCACCAGCACCAGTCAGTGCCCCGATGGCGAGTACTGCGAGCTACCGCTGGGCGAGCCGGACGGCGCAGGCATGTGCGGTGGGAACAGCCTCGCCACCGGTCGCTGCCTTCCCCTACCCGACGAGTGTCCGGCCGAAGCCGAGCCTACCGCGGGCGACTGCCTCCATCAGTGCGAGGTCACGCCCCAGACCAGCTTCGAGCCCGTGCTCAAGTACCACTGGGACTCGGGCGACATCCTCGCTGCCCCCATCGTCATCCAGCTCGATGATGACAACTGCGATGGGATCGTCGACGAGCGCGACATCCCAGAGATCGTGTTCACGTCCACCCCCACCGGGATGCCGACCGAGCTGACCGCGATCTCGATCGTCGAGGGCCAGCTCGTGGAAAAGTGGAGCGTGGCGCCGGACGTCGAGGGGGTTGCGGACTCGATCGGTGCCCTGCAGTCGATTGCCGCCGGGAACATCGACGGCATCCCGGGCAACGAGATCATCACCTGCACGGCGTTCGGTGGACGGGCACGGGCATACGACCACAACGGCTCGGAGCTGTGGTTGTCCGAGAGCGTCGGATGCACGCAGCCATCGATCGCCGACATCGACCAAGACGGGACCGTCGAGGTCATCACGAACTCGGCTGTGCTGGACGGCGTGACGGGAGCGGTCGAGATCAACCTCCCAGTCGGGTTCAACCCCACCACGTCCGACGTCGATGGCGACAATATACTGGAGCTCGTCGGGCCGAGTTTGGTGCACGAAGCCGACGGCACGTTGCTCGCGACCTTGGAGGAAAGTGGCTTCCACGTGGCAGTCGCCGACATCGACGGTGATGGCAGTGCCGAGATCGCAACGACGTTCTTCACCAATTCCGGCAGTCTCACCCTATGGCGCGTGGACCCGGCCGCCCCGTCGGGCGCGTCGGTCATCCGCTCGTACGGCGACCAAGCGGGGTGCCCCGGCGGGGGCCCGCCCACGATCGCCGACTTCAATGGCGACGGCACGCCCGACGTGGGCGCAACCGTAGATTTGGGCTTCGTCGCCTACGACGGCGCCGCACTCATGAACCCCGCCATCCCCGATGCCCAGACCCAGATGTGGATGATTCCAAGACAGAGTTGCAATTTCGCGGACACGGGGGCCTCGGCGTTCGATTTCGACGGCAACGGCAGCGCCGAGGTCCTCTATGCCGACGATCAAGTGCTGAGGATCCTCGACGGTACGACCGGCGCGGAGCTGTTCCAGACCTGCAACATCAACATCCAATACCCGGCCTACCCCGTTGTCGCGGACGTCGATGGCGATGGCCACGCCGACGTCTTGGCGGTCAGCACTGGCCACCAGGGCGTCGCGTGTCCCGACGGATCCTTGCTCCGTGGCCTACGGATCTTCGGCGACGACCAGTGGGTCCGCACCGGCTCCGTATGGAACCAGCACGACTACCGCGTGACCAACGTGGAAGACGACGGAACGATCCCCACGGTGGAGACCACCAACTGGACCGTCGAAGGGCTCAACAGCTTCCGCCACAATGTTCTGCTCGGGGGACAATTCGCGGCGCCAGACCTGGTGGCCACGCTCATTGGGCTCTGCTCGCCGACCGAGTTCGGCGTGACCGCCCGCGTCCGCAACGTCGGCCGCGCGACGGTGCCCGCAGGCGTGCCCGTCGGGTTCTACGAAGGCGATCCCGCGACGGGAGGCACGTTGCTCGGCACCGCGCTGACCAGTCGAGCCCTCGACCGTGCCGAGGCGGAGGACCTCACGCTGATGCTGCCCGACGCAAGCGCCGAGCTGGTGGCGGGCGACGTCGACGTGTGGATCGTGGTCGATGACGGGCCTGGGGACCACGCGTGGCAGGAGTGCCGACCGGGCAACAACACCGTCAACGGCCCGATCGCCTGCGGCGTCGTGGAATGACGCCCGAAAGGGAACTCCCTGATCAATGCGATGGGCGGTGTTCGCCACGGGATACGCCACCCCAAGTTCGCGGCCAATACCACCGACCCTCTCGCCGACGGCCCGGTGTGGGGGGTGATGCTCGCCAACGCGTTCCGCAACGATCCCAAGGTACGGCCACGCGCGCAGGCCAAACATCGCGCCGTCGTCGAGGCAGGCCACGTCGATACGCTGTTGCTCGGCTCGCGACGATCCCCACGCTGTGGTGCTGTAGCTGAGTGGTGCTGGTGCCGCGATTCGAACACGAAAAAAGGGGCCCGGGCGCTGGCCCAAACCCTGGAGGGGGCTGGGCTCGGCAAGCCCGTCGCGCGGCGGCTCTACTGAACCCGGTCGGTCAGTTCCAGACCCCGCAGCTGTTGTTGTACTCACCCCACGCGGCGAACGTACCTTCGTCTCGATCCCGTGCTCGAGCTTCACCGGGACGACCGACAAGCCCCATCGACGGCACTGTCTTGGTCGATGGGGCCGACCGCTACAGATCGGTCGGCGCGGCGTAGAGCGTTGCCGCGTCGCCCTTGGCCTTGCGGACCGTCTTGACCTCGAAGATCGTCTCGCCCGAGGGCTCGTTGCGCGTGACCAGCCGGTGCGGGATGCGGAGTCCGAGCACGGTGCGGTAGTCCTCGGCGGTACCGCGGGAGGGGATGCCTCCGACGCCCTCGTTGAGCTGCACTTGGCGGGACCTTCGGATCTCACCGTTGGTGGGATCGATGTGGAACTCGAGTTGTGGCAGATCCTTGGGACGAAGGACGACCTTCACGAGCTCTTTGTCGTCTTGCTTGACGACGCCGTCGACGGAGACGTCCTCGATCCCTCGACGCCAGTCGCCCACGAGCATCGGGTTGGCGAGCTGAGACTGTCGCAAGTACTTGCCCAGCGCCTGGGTTGGCACCGAGAGGGTGGAGTAGCTCCATGCCTCTTTCCCGTCGAACAGGTCGACGATCTTGCCGTGCTTGCCCAGATCGATGTCGGCACGATGGCGGCCCTCCGCGTCGAAGACGATGCTGAATCGGCCCTCGACGGCCGACGACGGCATGGAGATGGTGCCGCTGATCTCGATGGGGCCCAGCCTCGTCAGCCGCTTGACCTGACTCTTGGTCTTGGCCTTGGCCAACAGCTGCTCGACGGTGGGCAGCGGCTTGTCCTTGGTCTTCACCCGGAGGAGGACCTTGGTTTCGGCGTCGGCTGCCTCGTGCACGACCAGGGCATCGACGACGCCAGCCTTGGACTCGCGGAAGCTCACGGCGATCTCATCCCGCGCGCGGAAGTGCCACTGCCCTTTCTCGTTGGGCTTGCGAAGGGCGAAGGCCATCTGGCCGTCGACGTCGGCGGTCAGTCGCCCGTCGACGAGCTTGATGGTGGCCGCGACACGGCCGTCCTCGGACTTGTACCGGCCGAGCTTCGTGGCGACTTCCTCCCGCTTGAAGTCGGGCGGCGGGTGATAGCCCTTGCGCGGGATCTCGAAGTCCATCCCCCCCTGCATCATGTGCAAGACCTGCGGCTGTCCATCCTTCGGGGTGTCGAAGTAGACCTTGATGGTGTTGGTGAGCGCGAACTCCCAGCGACCTTCGGCGTCGGGGTGCTTGAGCTCGTAGTTGGTCTGCCCGGGGACGTCGATGAACAGCGTGCCGTCCTTGGCCGCCACCGTGAACGTCGCGTCGGTGAACGACCCGAAGTTGGCGATGAACTGGCCGGGATAGGGAGTGAGATCGACGCTGTCGGCCTTGGACTCCTCGCCCGGCGCGTCGCCGAGCATCGTGTCGAACACCAGGTCGATCGAGCCGCGCTGCAGCGGCGTGAAGCTGATGTTGGTGAGCATCACGAAGCCGAGGCCGTCGTCGGGGGCCATCGCCACCTCGGCCGCGTACCCGTCGATATTCCCTCCGTGCTCCACGAAGCGATGGCCTTGCCACTGCCCGAGCATCCAGCCCATCCCGTAGGACAGACCGCCGCCGCCCATCTCGATGTTGGACTTCCAGGTCTCCTCGAGGTGCTCCTTGGCGATGAGGGTCTTGCCCTCGAAGGTGCCCCGTCCCAGCTGCATCCGCAGCCACTGGGCCATGTCCACCACGGTCGAGTTGATGGCCCCGGCCGGGGCGATCGCATCGAGCTTGCGCATCGGTAGCGCCTCGTGGACCTCGGTGATCTCGCGCCAGCGATAGCCCTGTGCGAGGTTGGGGTTGGCCTGGGCCGCGTCGACCGTGGCGTTGCTGTCTCCCATGCCCAGCGGCTCGAAGATCCGCTCTTGGAGCATCGCGGTCCAGGTGGTGTCGGCGGTACGGGCCGCAGCCACGCCGGCCGAGGCGTAGGTGACGTTGTTGTAGAGGAACTTGTTGTTGTAGCCCGCGATGGGCTCGGCCTTGCTCGCGCCCGCGAGCACCTCGTCCATCGACAGCGCGCCGCCGAACCACAGCATGCTCATGCGGGTGAAGCCGGAACGGTGGCTCAGCATGTCGCGCACGGTGAGCGCGGGCGCCTTGCCGCCCTTCTTGGTCGGCCAGGGGCGGAGCTTCATCTCGGGGATGTAGGTCGTGATCGACTCATCCCACTTCATCTTGCCGGCCTCGACCTGCATGGCCACGAGGGCCGAGGTGAAGGCCTTGGAGGTGGAGCCCACCGCGAACACGGATTCCGCGGTGGCTTTGCGCTTGGTCTCGATCTCGGCGAGGCCGAAGCCCTCGGCGAAGATCACCTTGTCGTCCTTGACGACCGCCACGGCCATGCCCGGGATGTGGTTGTCGATGCGAGCCTGCTCGAGGCGCTCACGCAATCGCTGGAGGCGTGCGGCGAGCTGTTCGTCTTCGGCTGCGGCCGGGGTTGCGGCGGGGGTACCCGCGGCCGGGGCCTGAGTGGGGGCTTCGCTGGCCGGGCTCTTGCCGACGCAAGCGGCGAGACCAGTGGCCAGCAGGACGGCGGGCCACCGCGGGAGACGAAGCGGAGCGGGGAGCGGGAACGAATGATCGGAGGGCATGGAGCAAGCGCGAGACTATCCCCGTCGCGCCGTTATTCCAGGGGATTCGCCGTCATCGTTGGCGGTGCTACCGTGGCCCTCGATGTCGGAAAGCGCGGCCGAACCCCTGCTGGTCCTGGAGGGGCTCGATGTACGCCGTCCGGACGGTGTGCAGATGCTGCGCGGCGTGGATCTGCGCGTCGAGCCCGGTGAGGTGATCGCGCTGCTGGGCGGCAGTGGAGCGGGCAAGAGCACGCTGCTGGGCTGTATCGAGGATCCCGAGGCCCTGCGCGCGCTGGGTTTTGGGGTGGAGATGGCCCAACGTCAATTGCGCGCACAGATCGGCATCGTGCCCCAGCGGGGCGCGCTGTTCGATCACCTCACGGTGGCGGGCAACCTGCGGCTGGCTCTGCGGCAAGGCCGAACCCTCGACCCCGCCACCGACGTGGGCGACGAAGCGGTGGAGACCTGGCTCGAGCGCATGCACCTGCCCAAGCAGTGGGCCCGCCGGGCGCAGGGGACCACCCGCCTGTCGGGGGGCGAGGCGCAGCGCATCGCGGTGGCCCGTACGCTGGCGGGCGGGCGTCGGCTGCTGTTTCTCGACGAGCCCTCGGTGGGTCTCGATCCCTATCGCGTGCTGGTGTTGGCGGCGCTGCTGCGCGAGCAGATCCAGCAGCGGGGCGCCGCGGCCATCGTCATCACCCACGACTTGGCGTTCGCGGCCGCGTTTGCCGACCGGTTCTGGTTCATGGACCGGGGCCTGGCCGGGGTGGACGAGCTGGAGCTCGACGATGTGCCCGACCAGGTATCGCGCGATGCCGAGCAGGTCTGGCGGCTCGAGCAACAGCTGGGCGAGGCGGTGGTGGCTCGGCTGCAAGACGACGCCACCCCTCCGCCGGGCACCACCCCCGGTCGCTGGCTGCGGGCGCTGCGAGACCGAGCGGCGCAGTGGGTCGAGCCCTTCGCCGTGCCCGTGGAGGTCGTGCGCTCGGTACCCCGAGTGTTGCGCGGGGGCCTGCGCGACGTGGCCGATGTGCTGCCCGTGGTGCTCAAGCAAACCCTGCTGCGACCGGCCCCGTTCTTCGCGATCGTCTCCACGCTCATCGGCTACAGCGTGCTGTACATCTTTCACCGCGCCTTCGCCGACGGCGACCTGGCGCTGCGCGATGGCTTCGTGTTCACGCTGCTCGGCTCGCGGCACATCATCGCGCTGGCTCCTCCGCTGTCGGGGATCTTGTTCGCGGCCACCTCCGGCAACGCGATCACGGCATGGCTGGGTGGGATCTCGCTCACCCGGCAGAGCGAAGCACTGCGCGGGCTGGGGGTCTCGCCACGTCGGTACCTGTGGGGTCCGGCGTGGGTTGGGCTGTCGCTGTCGTCGATGATCTTGGCGGCATTGTTCGTGGGCGGCATGGTCTTCGGCGGAACCGTGTACATCGCGAGCACGGGTCTCGGGATGGACATGGCCTACGAGCTGGTCACGGCGCAGCTGCTCGATCCATCTCCGGCCGAGGGGCGCTTGTTGGCGCGGGCGGGCTTGCTGCTGGGGCTGTACGCGGTGGGGATCTCGGCCGACGCGGTGGCCAAGGGGGCCCGGGACAAGCACGCGGCCGAGGCGGTGACCGCCGCCATGGTCCGCAGCGTGATGGCCTCCACCCTGTGGATCGTCGCGCTCGAGCTGCTCACACTGCCGTTGATCTTTGGGTGAGGGCATGCGGGTCTCGATCGCAGTGGGTGCGTTGATGTTCGTTGCGGTGGCGGCGGTGGGAGCCGATCGCGTGCGCTCGATGGAGGTCCCACCCGTTGCCATCGAGCGGACGGCGGGCACGGCTCGCGCGCCCGCGGGCGACGTGCGCTGGGAGGCCAGGTATTCGCCGGCCGACGAGCGCGACCGGCTGCGTGCCCACCTCGATCGGGGTCCGGCCCTGCCGCTACAGCTGGGTGAAGACGACGCCATCGCGCTGGAGCTGTCTGGGCTGACGCCAGGGCTGCACTTCATCGAGCTGACGATGGCGCGCCGCGGCGGCCGGATGACGCGGTTTTCCGACGAGGTGCTGGCCGGGCCGTGGCAGAGCGACCACGAGCGGGGCTGTGATGTGGGGCTGACGCTCAGCGCCGATGGGCTCCGCGACCTGTTGCTCCCCGTGGTCGAGGCCAAGGTCCTCGCGGGTGCACGCACCAACGACTACTTCGGCAAGACCAGCCGACTCGAGCGCAGTACGCTGTCGGTCGTCGACGGTGGCCTGCGCTTCTCGATGTTCTTGGACACCATCGAGGAGGACAAGGGCGACCTCGAGGTGGCCGGTGTCATCGACGTGAGGGCGCAGGGCGACGCTGGGGTGACCGCCTCCCTGCGGCGAATGGAGCGGGCGGCACCGGGCCCCAAGCTCGAGGCCATCGCGCGATCCGAGGGGGGCCGTCGCGTCGCGGCGATCGGGGCGACGGTGGGCGGGGGGATCGCGGCGGCGGCGGGAGGCGGGGTGATGGTCGGCCTGCTCGCCGCGGCCGGAGGCGGACTCATCGGCGAGGAGATCGGCGAAGAGATCGGTGAGCGCACCGCCAAGAAAGAGGTCCGCAAGATCGCCCGCATACAGATCGAGCGGGCCCTGCGAGTGGCCACCGACGCGATCCGACTTCCCGACGACGTGGTGGTGCTGCCCACGACACCCGCGCTGCGGGCCGATCTGCGCTGGTGCGACGAGCCCACGCTCACGGCCGAGATGGGGCTGCAGGCGCGCCTGCGGGTGGTGCTGCGTGGTGATGAGGTGGGCACGGTTGCGGCCGAGCGCACGGTGTTCCT
>JAHZJA010001046.1 GCA_022601155.1 Deltaproteobacteria bacterium
CCTTGGACGCCAGAGGCAGGCCGGGCGCCGGCCGTTGCTCGATGATGGAGCCGACCTCGGCGCCGCTGTCGGCCCGCTCGCCGTCTTCGATGATGGTCAGGCCCTTGGCCCGCCAACGCTCGCGGGCCTCGGCCACCGGCATCCCCTCGAGGTTCGGCGCGTTGAGCTGTGCAGGTGCAGGGGTGGGTGCTGCCGCGGGCGCGGGGCGGGGCGGGGCGGCCACGGTCTTGGCCCGTAGAAGTGCCTCGAATTCCGATGCCGGCACATACCCCTGGAGCTTGAGGATGTAGGGACCCAGCAGTAGCTGCGAAGCGACTGCCGTGATCAAGGCGATGATGAACATCTTGAACGAGTCGTTCATGGGACTCTCGTTGCCGGCTGCGCTCATGCTACCAGGGCCTTGCAACGGGCGCGGGGTCGTTGGGATGGGCTCCGCGGGTGCAGACGACAGTCTTGCCAGATGTGGGTGTAGATGGCCCTACGGATGCTACGCAGGGTGGGTCGCTTGGCGGCGGGGCGGCGCGCCGGTCAGGGGTCGTGACGAACGACGGTCACCACTGACGCCGGGGTCGCGACATCCAAATACTGCTCGGCATCGGGTTGCTCGTGCAGGTGGAGGGCGAAGAACGCGGTGGTGTACGAGGCGGCAATGTCACGCGCAAGGTCGTTGTCCAGGTAGGTGAACGCCTCGCCGGCAACGGTCTGCCGCGTTCCATCGCCACAGCCCGGATCGAACGCTTCGACGATGCCGCACAGGTCGGAGAAGCTCCAGTGACCCGCATCCGCCAGCTCGACCAACCAGCTCCCGCCCGGCAGCGCCATCGCGTCTGCACGCATGAAATTATTGCCGATCTCGGTGATGCTGTTGTCCTCTTGGGCGAGCAGCATGAGCATGGGTTCGGCGATATCGGTCACCGCGACGCCCGGCAGGAGAGGATTGGCCAGCGGCGCGGCGATGGCCACGCCCGCGATGAATCGGTCGTCGTCCTGGAGCACCTTGCCAGTCGTTGCCGCGCCGTAGCTGTGGCCGAACACCCCCAGGCGAGTGGTGTCGATGGCGGGGCCGAACTGCTCGGAGTCGAGGACGCCATCGAGGGTGAGGCCCACGTCGAGCGCCCGGACCGAGAGCCAGGCGGCATCGAGCGGGGCCACGTTGCCCTCGACTTGGTCGAACAGGGTGTCGCCCGTGTGGGTGACGCCGACGACGATGGCGCCGTGGCTGGCGAGGCGCTCGGCGATGAACGTCGATGAGGTCCCCAGGCACGACAGACAGTGGGAGAACACGATGGCGGGGTACGAGCCGGCCGCGAGGGGAGCGTCGAGGGTGGCATCCATTGCCGGACGAGTGCAGCCCGCGGGTGCGTTGGCGAGGAGGTCCTCGAACGTGCTGACGTCTTCGGCGGTGACGAGCGTCGACAGCGGCACGACATCGTCGGCGGTGGCAGTGGGGTACCAGACGGTGACTCGCAGCGTCCGGTCCTGCGCTCCGGCGAGATCCATCGTGGTCACGCCCACGCCATGCGTGCCGCGCTCCTCATAGTTGGGGGCGGAGCTTCCCGTAGATGCTTCGCCGGTCGTTGCGGCGGTGTCGTCGACGCTGGCGGTGGTCGTGGCCGTAGACGGCGCGCCCTCCGTGGAGCCGCCACCGCTCGAGGTTTGGGGGTGCAGGCGGCCACAGTCAGCACGAGCAAGCAGCGTCGCATCGGTGGCACCGTACCGCGGTTGGGGACCGGTGGCAGCGAACACTCCGGTCGGCGCGAGCGCGGCGGTGCTTGCCGCACGCCGGGGGCCTGTCGGCGCCGCAGATCAGTGCCCTTGGGATCCTGTCGTTGGCGCCACGCCCTCGCGAAGCGATTCCAGCATGGTGCGGGCCTGCCTCGTACGGGCGTTGCGGGGCTGCCCCTCGCGAACCTTCAGCAGGGATTCCAAGCGAGCGATCGAGGCTTCGGACTCGCCGAGTGCCTGTTCGGTCCGGGCCAAGGCGAGTGCACAGGTCAGAGTCTCGGCGCCTCCCGGGCCCTGGCTGGTGGAGAAGATCCGGAACGCCGTCGAGTGGGCCTCGCGTGCGGGCTGGTACTCGGCCAACGCGAAGTGAACATCGGCGACGCGGCCCAGCGCTCGCGCGAACTCGGGGTGCTCGGGTCCATGGATCCGTCGCGCGATCTCGACGGCTGCGCGGGCGTAGGCGCCCGCCTCCTGGGCGCGATCGGCATGGAGCAGCGCGAGGGCGAGGCCATCTGCGGCCGCGGCCACGCCGAGGTCGTCTCCGGCATCGGTGAGGATCTGGTGTGCCTTGCGAAACTGGGCCAGTGCATCTTTGGCGTTGGTGCGGCCGAGGTCGGCGTATCCCAGCCCGATGTGCGCGCGTCCAGCCGAGGGATGGTGCGGGCCCAGGCTGTCCTCGGTCAGCGCCAGGGCGCGGGCGTATGCGGACGCGGCGGCCTCGTAGTCGCCGCCCATCGTGTGGAGCATCCCCGCGTCGCGGAGGGTCCGGAGCGTGCCGGGCACGCCGGCCTGTCCCGCCGCGGCGTACAGCGACAGAGCGCGCTCGACGTGGACCAGGGCCGCGGTGGCGTCGCCGCGCTGGGCCAGCGTGAACCCCTTCACTCGCTCGAGCATCGCTTCGTCGACGGTCTGCGGAGCTGCGGTGCGGGAAAGTGCTGTCGTGGCGTGCTCCACCCACAGCTGCGCCGCCTCTGCATCCGAGCGGTTGTATGCGTGCAGCCCGGCGAGCTTGGCCGCGGCGTCGAAGGCCGTCTTGGGGTCACCGTGCTCCATTCCGCCGAAGTAGGCTCGACGCAGGCGAACCTCCGCACGCTCCGCGTCTTGCAGCACGAGGTGAATGGTGCCGATCTCGTGGTCGACCGCGGCGCGGAGCAGCCCATCGCCCAGCTGCTCGACCCGTGGTTCCAGAGAGGTGGCGGCCTCGAGGGCGGCTTGCTTGCGTCCGACCCGGGACAGCGTGGCGACCTCGATGAGCCGTGCTCGCACGGCGGCAATGGCCTGCGCGTCGCTCGGCTGGTGGGTTGCGTCGCGACAACGCCGTGGCGAGGGAAGGGCGGCCACGGCCTGGACGGCATGGCTGGCCGTGTCCTGGTCGGCAACGGCCAGTGCGTCGATGAGGCCGGCGAGCTCGCGGCGACGGGTGTCGAGGCAGAGCATCGTGGCATCGAAGTCTTCGTCTGTTGGCGGGGCGGCGCTACGGCAGGCCTGTTCGCGTACATTGGCCCAGACTTGGGCGTATGCGTCCAACCCCTCGAGCACTCGTGGCTCCGCTTCGACCGCGAATGGACGAGCGACGTCGAGCAAGCCTCGGGAGACCGCGGCGCGGCGCTCGGGGGTCCACACCGAGACCACCGTTGCGTCATCGTCGGTGCACGGCGACGGTGAGTCTCGCCCGACCGGCATCAGGACCGACGCCACCGCGACTCCGATGCCGACGGCCGCCCCGGCGCCGCTGATGGCCAGCCACCGTCGGCCTCGGGCGGTGGCGGCCGCGTGCAGGGCGGTTGCCACCTCGGCCATCGACTCGTGCCGTGCATCTGGATCGATCGCCAGGCCGCGACCGATCGCGTGGTCGAGGCGGGCCACGCCGCTGGGTCCCTCGAGCGTGGGTGGTGACGGGGCGTCGTTCCCTGCGAAAGACCGCGGGTCGAACGGAAGCTCGCCGCGCAGTGCCTGGTACAGGGTGAGGCAAAACGAGAACTGATCGCTGCGAGCGTCGGCGTGTCCGCTCCACTGCTCGGGAGCCATGTAGGCCGGGGTTCCGAGGACCGTCCCCGGTTGGGTCAGGCGGCTGAGCCCGGCGGAACGCCCCAGGACCCCCGCCGGGCGCGAGGCATGGACTTCGGTGTCGAGCTTGCGCACCAGACCGAAGTCCAGCACGCGAGCGCAACCGTCGTGGCCCACGATGACGTTCGACGGCTTGAAATCGCGATGAACCAGGCCGGCTCCGTGGGCGGCGAGCAGGCCCTCGGCGATGTCAGCAAATACACGCAGCAGCTCGCGGCGCGGAAGGCTGCGCGTGAAGAAGGCGTCGAGGTGAACCCCGTCGACGTGCTCCATGACGAGATAGGTCCGGCCTTCGTGCACACCCACGTCGAGGGCTGCCACCACGTTGGGGTGGGTGAGACGAGCGAGAGCGTGGGCCTCCCTTCGCATGCGTCGGCGGGTGGCTTCGGCGTCGATGGACGGAGACACGCGCAGCAGCTTGAGCGCGACCCTGCGGTCGAGTCGGGGGTCGCGGGCGACGTAGACCGTGCCCATGCCGCCCGAGCCGATCCGCTCGACGATCTCGTAGCGACCGATCGTGGTGGCGGGCAGATCGAGCCCGAAGAGCCTTCGGCGCAGCTGGTCCAGCGCGCAGATCTCCTCGCACGCCAGCGGCGGCAGCGGACTCGGGGCGCGACTGGACATGACTACTGAGCGGGGGGACCGACGTCGCGCTGGACGGCCGTGAACTCGTCCGCGGCCAGCATCAACCGCTCGCGCTTGGCGGGGTCGATCTCGAGCTGCTCGAGCTGCTCACGCAGCGCCGTGCGTCCTCGCGACAGCCGGCTCTTGACCGTGCCGATCGGGACCTCGGTGGCCTGGGCGATCTCGCCGATCGACAGCCCCCACCAGTAGTACATCTCGAGGGTGAACTGCAGGTCGACGGGCAGTCGAGCGAGACCCATGTGGAGTGCCCGCTGTTCCTCCCGTACGGTCACCACGCCAGGCCCGGCCCGCAGCCCCGCGTCGTGGATCGATGTCTGGTCGGGGGCGAAACGCCCGCGGTCGGTGTAGTGCTGCCGAAGATGCTTGAGCAGCGTGTTGCGGGCGATGCCAAACAGATAGGGGCGAAGCGGACGCGAAGGGTCGATGCGATCGCGCGCCTCGATGCACGACAGGAACACGCGCTGGGTCAGCTCGTCGGCGGCATCGCCCACCTTGGCGGCAAAGAACCGGTAGATCGCCGCGAAGTGACGCTGGACGAGTTGGTCCGCGGCGGCGGTATCGCCCTCACGCCAGCGAACCAGGAGCGCCGCGTCGTCGGCTTCACCGGCCATTGCTCATCGTTTCTAGACGAATTTGCCGGGGATCACCAATCTCGCGAGACGGAAGTTCCTTGCGGTTTCCCGTACCCGCGCTCCCGGGGGCGGTCGGCGCTGGACAGCCGCTGATGCCCGGCGTTCTACTGCTGCGCATGCGCTCGGGATGGTCGGATGATGAGGCGGCGGCAGCGGTACAGCGATGGGGCCAAGGCCCGGGCACCAACGTCGATGTCGCGCTCCGGGTGTACACGTCGCGGCTCATCGGGGCCGAGTCGTCGCTGGTGC
>JAHZJA010001047.1 GCA_022601155.1 Deltaproteobacteria bacterium
CCCATCACCGCGGCGACCTCGAGTTCCATCGCATCTCGTGGGGTGCCGCCCTTGGTCATGGCGTCGGAGGCCTCGAACAGCTGGGCGGCCTTGAGACGCAGCGGGCTGAAGGGGTGGGTCGCGAACCACTCGCCGCGATCGCGGTCATCACCCTTGGCGATTCCGTCCGCCGCAATCTCCTCCATCTGGGCGAGCAGCGCATCGATGGCGAGGTTGGTCTTGGTACCACGCAGGCCAGACGCAAGCTTGAACAGCCCCCGCCCGACTGCGGCGAGCTTGCCCGCGCAGTACAGCCCCGCTCGATCGGCGGAGACCTCGGCGAACCTCGACCACGAAAACAGCTGCAGCGCGACCGAGGGCCGGACCTTGGTCGACTGGAGCACCGCGCGAACGGGGAGCGCATGGTGATCGAATTTGTGGTGTCCCAGCTCGTGCCCCACCACGTAGGTCAGCTCGTCTGCGTCGAAGACCTCGAGGATCTGCGAGCTGAACAGCAGGAACACGCGTCCGTCCTCGGGCTTGACGACGGTGGCGTTGCAATCGGCGCTCGGGTACACGTACGGCTCGAATTGCGCGTCGAACTCGAGCCGTTCCTTGCAGTGATCGATCATCTGGTGGAGCTCGGGCGCCAGCGCTGGCGTGAGCCGGACCGAGGTGGAGAGCAATTGCCGACGCACCTTCATCTGTTCGCTGTTTTTCGCGGCCGCTTCCGCAGCACGGCGGACGTCGGCGTTGTTCATCAGCGCGTCGAACAGATGGATGTCGGTTCGAGCCCGGAGACAATCGGGTACAGCCACGGCGAGATGATAGCGAACGTCGGTCCACCGGGGTTCCCCGACGAGGTACCGTAGGTGGACACCGTCGGCCCGTCGTGGCCGCGGACGGCGATGGCAGGGGCGGGCCGGAGGCCAGGGGCACAGTGCCTCACCTGGTGTTGATGGCGTCGACCCGCAGTGTCCATACTTCACTAATTTCAGAAACTTGCCAGTGGTCAACGCGACCCTGCTAGGCTCGTCGGTCCATCGTGCCCGATTCCGAGTTCCCGACCCCGATCCGTAAACTACTGACCGAGGGTGGTCTCGAGCCGGATGCACCGCTCGAGCACCGCATCTTCACCAACCGCGATCTGAACCTCGATCGGATCTCGTTGGTGGGGTTCGACATGGACTACACCCTCGCGATCTATCGCCAAGATGCGATCGAAGAGCTGTCGATCCGCTCGACGACGGCCAAGCTCATCGCCCGGGGCTATCCCGAGATGCTCAAGGAGGTCGACGCCGATCCTCGGTTCGCCATTCGGGGACTGATGGTCGACAAGCGGCTGGGCAATGTCATCAAGATGGACCGCCACGGCTACGTGGGGCGCGGCTACCACGGAGGGCGTCGTCTCGATGGGAACGAGCGCAAGGAGATCTATCGTGCGCAGCGACTGGGCCAGGAACAGGAGCGCTTCGCTCCGGTCGACACCCTGTTTGCGCTGCCCGAGGTGACGTTGTTTGCCGCGCTGGTGGATCTCATCGACGAGCATCCGGAGCTGTGGCCGGGGGCATCGCCACCGGGCTACCCCGAGGCGTGGCAGGACGTCCGCGAGTGCATCGACGAGGCGCACCGGGACGGCTCCATCAAGGATCTGGTTCGCCAAGATCCGGGGCGCTACATCGACCGCGACCCTCACCTGCCCGAGACGCTCCACAAGTTTCGATCGGCCGGCAAGAAGCTGTTCGTGCTCACCAACAGCTTCTTTCCGTACTCCAACGCGGTGATGGAGTACCTGCTGGGCGACAGCCTGCCGTCGTATGCCGACTGGACCTCGTACTTCGACTGGGTCGTGGTGGGGTCGGGCAAGCCGGGCTTCTTCGGCGACGGTCGGGCGTTTCAGGAGCTGTCGCGCAACGGCGACCCGGTCGGCCCGCCCAAGGCCGACGTGCAGCGCGGCAAGATCTACCAGGGCGGCAATCAGCACGGTCTGCAGGCCTCGTTCGGCGTGCATCCCGACGAGGTGATGTACGTCGGCGATCACATCTACGGTGACATCGTGCGGAGCAAGAAGAGCTCGGGGTGGCGGACTGCGCTGGTCGTGCAAGAGCTCGAGCAGGAGCTGGCGGTGCGACGGGCTCGATCGATCACGCTGCAGGAGATCGATGCTCTGTATGCCCTGCGGGCTCGCATTGCGGCCGAGGTGTCGTCGCAGCGCCATCAGTCACGTGCGCTCAATCGGCTGACCGTGGAAGAGCTCGTGGCTCGTGGGGAGCGCGACGGGCCGGAGGCCGAAGCGCTACTCGAGCAAGCCAGGGCGTCGGCACGGCGGCGGGTGGAACGGTTGCGCGCGTACGAGGAGGAGGTCCACGGGACCCTCGAGCGCCGTAGCAAGGAGGTCGACGAGGCGTTCAACCCCTACTGGGGCAGCAGCTTCACCGAGCGGCACGACACTAGCCGATTTGGATCGCAGGTCGAGTACTACGCGTGCGTCTACACCAGCCGCGTCAGCAACTTTCGCTACGTGTCTCCAGCGAAGTACTTCATCTCTCCCCAGGGGTCGATGCCGCACTGGCAGGTGCGGTAGCGCGGCGTGGGACGATCGCGGTCGCGTGGTGAGACGCGCCGCAAGCATCCGGGTGGCACCTGCCCGGGGTGCACGAGCCGAGGTCCACGAGCATGAGGTGCACGTGCCGGGGGCCTTGTGCCGGGGGTGCACGTGCGACGGCCGGGGTGCACGAGCCGAGGTGCACGTGCGAGGGCTGTCGGGCGCGGGCCGAGGTGCACGTGCCGGGGGACAGGTGCGGGGGTGCACGTTCCGGGCTCCGTCGTGCACGGGCCGGGGTGCACGAGCCGAGGTGCACGGGCGGGGGGCCTTGTGCCGGGGGTACACGTGCCGGGGGCCTTGTGCCGGGGGTGCACGGGGGACGTCGTGCACGGGCTCCATCGTACGAGGGGCTGCGCCATGCGACTGGCTGCGCCGAGGTCGTGTAGTGACGGACGAGCTGGGGCCTGACCGCATCGATCGGTGGTGTGGTGGGGGGCGAGCTGGGCCTGACCGCGTTGGTCGGCCGGGCGTCGCTCGAGCCAGCCCGCATCCGTCGTGGGGCGGGCTCACGGCGGCACCCCAATGACCGGCGCCTGTCAACTCGATGGGGTGCCTGCGGCCGTTCCTGGGCCGATGTGTCTCGGGTAGACCGCGGCGAGAGGGTCGTGCGTAGAGCAAGCAAGACGCGTTGACGGAGGTGGATGGTGCGATTGGGAACCCTCGTGTTGTGTTCACTGTTGGGAATGGGCGCCAGCTCGGCTGGAGTCACGCTGGCAACCTCGGATGCCACGACCGCGGTCGATTCGGCCGCCTCGGTGGCGGCCGCCCCTTCGAGGCTAGCGGAGCCGGCGCCGTCTCAGCCGTGGTCCCAGAGCACACCGAAGGTCGCCGAGCGAGAGGCGGACCGCCGGGGTGCACCGGCCTCGTTCTCGCTAGGTGACACCGTTCACGTCGACGGGCGGGTGGGTCACGCGGTGCTGCCGGGTTCTGGAGCCCACGAGACCTTCGTCCTCATCGAGGTTGGCGCCGACGCTGGCGTGGCCGGCCAGGGGCGCGCACCCGTCAATCTGTCGATCGTGATCGACAGGTCGGGCTCGATGAAGGGCCAGCGCCTCGACAACGCCGTGGCGGCCGCTCGCGGCATGCTCGCGCGGCTACGCACTGGCGATACGGTCTCGATGGTCGCCTACGACGATCAGGCCGAGCTGTTGGTGCCGCCCACACCGCTGGAGCGACTCGATCGGTTCACGTTCGATCGGGCACTCAATGGTCTCGAGGGGCGGGGCCACACCTACATCTCGTGCGGGGTCGATCTGGCCCGGGCACAGCTGCGGCAGCGCGGGAGCGGGGTCAATCGCATCTTGTTGTTGTCGGACGGGGTGGCCAACCGCGGGATGACCTCGCCCGCCGATTTTCAGCGGCTGGGCGATGCCACCAGGCGGGAGCGAACCGCGGTGGCGTCGATCGGAGTCGATGTCGACTACGACGAGCGCATGTTGTTCGCGCTGTCACAGGCGAGCAACGGCAACCACTACTTCGTCGACGATCCCTCGGGCTTGCCCCGCGTGTTCGAGCAGGAGGTTCGCGACCTGGTGGGCTCCGTCGCCGACCGCGTCGATGTAGAAGTGGGGCTGGCCAAGGGGGTGCAGCTGCTCGAGGTCATCTCACGGGGTCATCGTCGCGACGGCAACCGTGTGACCCTTGCCTTTGGCAGCCTCGGCGCCGGGCAGGAACGCAGCGCACTGCTGCGCGTCCGGATCGATGGCGGCGAAGGCCCGCAGCCGGTAGCTGGGGTCCGGCTCGCCTACCGTGACCTCGTGGGAGGCCGCGATCGGCAAGAGCAGGGGACGCTGGGGGTCGAGCTCGACCCTGAGCTTTCGCAGATCGCTGCGCTCGATGCTCGGGTCGAAGAGCGCTTGGGTCGCAAGGACACCCTCGATGCCCTGTTGGGGGCCAACGCTTCGTTCGCCCGCGGGGATGTGTTCGAGGCTCAACGTCAGCTTGCGCGCACTCGGGGGCAGATCGAGCATCGACGAGCGCGCTCGAAGGCGAAGTCGGGTTCGAAGGTCGACCGCGACTTCGACCGACAGCTCGAGGCGCTGGGGAGCGCCGAGTCGAATTTCCAGGACGCGGTCAAGGTTGCCCCCGCGCCGACCGCCGCCCCCCAGCAACGGGCGGGCAAGAAGGCGATCCGGTCCAACATGGCGGTGGCCAGCCCGTTTGGCTGAGGGGCCTCAGACCAGGTGCACGGGCCCCACGAGCGCGTCGACGTAGACCTGCTCGTACCGCTTGGCGGACGGTCCCCAGCCAAAGTCGCGGTGCATCGCGCGTTGCTGGAGTTCGTCGTAGCGCGGGGTGCCGTACGTCTGGAGCCCGCGCCACATCGCGTTGCCCAGCGCCCAGTTGGTGGGGTCGACGAACGAGAAGCCCGTGCCGACCGAGGGGACGGCCCAGCTGTCGGTGACGGTGTCGGCCAGACCTCCGGTGTGCCGCACGATGGGCAGCGACCCGTAGCGCTGAGCGTACATCTGGGTGAGTCCACACGGCTCGAAGCGCGAGGGCACCAGCACGAAGTCGGACCCCGCCATGACCTTGTGGGACAAGGGCTCGTGGTACCCGCGATAGAATCCAATCTGTTGCGGGTGATGGCGGCGGGCTTCTGACAGCGCCAGCTCGTACGCCGCCGCGCCCGATCCGAGCACCACCAGCTGCGCGCCGCTGTCGATCACCAGCGGCAGGTTGCCGAGCACGAGGTCGATTCCCTTTTGTCCGGTCAACCGCGAGACCAGCCCGAACATCGGGATCGAGGGGTCGACCCGCATGCCCAGCTTCTCCTGGAGCTCTCGCTTGGCTTGGGCTTTCCCGGCGATCTGGTTGGCGTCGTAGGGCGCGGGCAGGGCGGGATCGGTGGCGGGATTCCACACTTCGTCGTCGATACCGTTGATGATCCCGTGCAGGTGGGGAGCGCGTGCCGACAGCAGTCCCTGCAAGCCCTCACCGTGGGCATCGGTCTGAATCTCGCCCGCGTAGGTGGGGCTGACGGTGGTGATGCGATCGGCGAAGTACAGGCCCGCCTTGAGATACGACATCACGCCGTACAGCTCGGCACCGTTGACCGAGAACAGCGACTGCGGCAGCCCGACCGCCGAGGTGAGTGCGGGGTGGAACCGTCCTGCGAAGTGCAGGTTGTGCACGGTCATGACGGTCGCGGGACGAGTGCGCCCCCAAAGCTGCAGGTACGCGGGGAGCAGTCCTGCCTGCCAGTCGTGGGCATGCACGACCTGCGGCGCCCAGCCGAGGGGGGCGCCGGCCACCGCGATGATCGTCGCGGCCCGAGCCAGCAACGCGAACCGAAGGTGGTTGTCTCCCCAGTCGTGGCCGTTCGGATCGACGTAGGGGCCGCCCTGGCGGTCGTACAGCGAGGGGCACCGCAGTACATAGACGCGGGTGTCGGAGCCGGGCAGCTTCGCCGGGATGATCTCCGTGGGCCCCACGCCCAGCGGATCACCCAGCGACACGGGGGGACCGGGAGACTCGGCGGCCTCGAGCACCCCCCGATATCCTGGTACGAGCACGCGAACATCGTGACCGCGGCGAGACAGGGCGCGCGGAAGGGCACCGACCACGTCGGCGAGGCCCCCCGTCTTGACCAGAGGGAACAGCTCGGAGGCGACCATCAGGACGCGCATTGCCGGCAAGAGTAGCGCGGTCGGCTTCGCACCGCGACGCGTCTTGGATCATGGGGGCCGACGTGGCAAAAGGTTGGGTGTGAGCTACGACCTCAACGACGCCGTGCGCAATACCCTGGCCCTGGTGCTCGCTGGGGGCCGAGGCAGCCGGCTACGTGCGCTGACCGAGCAGCTTGCCAAGCCCGCGGTTCCATTCGGCGGGAAGTTCCGGATCGTCGATTTTCCGCTCTCCAACTGCCTCAACTCCGGGGTTCGGCGGATCAGCGTCATCACCCAGTACCGCGCGCACCAGCTCATTCGCCACGTGGAGCGGGGCTGGAACTTCCTGCGGGCCGAGCTGGGCGAGTTCGTGGAGCTGTGGCCGGCACAGCAGCAGACCGAAGCGGGCAGCTGGTACCTGGGCACGGCGGACGCCGTCTACCAAAACCTCGAGATCATCGAGAGCCACGGGCCTCGCTACGTGCTCATCCTCGCGGGGGATCACGTCTATCGCCAGGACTACAGCCGCCTGCTGTCGTGGCACCTCAAGCATGACGCCGACGTGACCGTCTCCTGTGTGGAGGTTCCGCGGCGGTTGGCGAGCAGCTTTGGCATCGTGGACTCGGCCGACGACGGGCGCATCGTCGAGTTCCTCGAGAAGCCGGCCGATCCCCCGTGTGTGCCCGGCAAGCCCGACACCTCCTACGCGAGCATGGGGATCTACGTGTTCAATGCCGACCTGCTGCGCGAGCAGCTGCGGCGCGATGCGAAGGACCCGGACAGCTCGCGGGATTTCGGCCACGATCTGGTGCCGCACCTGGTCAAGCAGGCCAAGGTCTTCGCCCATCCGTTCGCCGAGAGCTGCGTGATGTCCCCGGGGGCGACCGAGCCCTACTGGCGTGATGTTGGCACTCTCGATGCCTTCTGGGAGGCGAACCTCGAGCTGGCCCACATCACGCCGTCGCTGGACCTGTACGACGGGCGCTGGCCGATCTGGACGTACCACGAGCAACGTCCCGCGGCGAAGTTCGTGTTCGACGACGACGAGCGGCGCGGGATGGCGGTGGACTCGATGGTCTCGGCCGGATGCATCGTCTCCGGCGGGGTGGTTCGGCGGTCGCTGTTGTTCAACGACGTTCGCGTCAACTCGTTCAGCCTGGTGGAAGACTCGGTGATCTTGCCGCACGTCGACATCGGGCGAAACGCTCGGCTTCGCAAGGTCATCATCGCCAGCGGATGCAAGATTCCCGAGGGCTTGGTCGTGGGGGAAGACCCCGACGCAGATCGCCAGCGGTTCCACGTCAGTGAGGGCGGGGTGACGTTGGTGACGTCGGCCATGCTCCGCGACCTGCCTGGCGCACAGTAGCGGCCGCATCGCTGTAGCAAGCGAACATGAGTCCGGGCGGCGCGGAGCTCGGGAACGATTTTGGGAACGATGCGACCAATTCGGTGATCCGCCAGGGGGAGTCGTGGCTCTGACCATGGGAAGATGACATCCCCGAAACTCAACCATATCGATATTCGTGTGACGGCAGGTGTTCGCCGGGCTGCGGTGGCCCTGCTGCTGCTCGGTGTTGCTGCGTGCGACCAAGGCGACGATGACGCCGAACCCGGAGACGGCCTGGCCGAGGAGGTCGTCGTGGCTGCTCCGACGCGGATCTACCAAGGTGAAGGGTTCACGTTGGCCTCCGCTCAGACCGCGCCTGCGCAGCGTCTGCGCACCGTTGGGCCCGTCACGCTCGAGTACATCGGCCCGCACGTGTACGTGACCCCCGAAGACGACCTGGTCGAGCTGGTCGATGAGGACGACGCTGCCGTGACGGCGCAGCCGCAGGGTGACAGCGCCATCGACGTGGCGAACGTCCGCCTCATCGATGCGCAGGGCCACGAGTGGGCGATGACCGGAATCGACGCCGCACAGACCGATGCGTTGGTGCAGTCGTACCAGGAGGGCGTCGCGCAGATGCGCTCGGTGGCCGCCCACGACGGTCACACCAACTTTGGCGACGTAGACGACCTGGCCGCGCCCACCAAGCCACAGCTGCTGCCCAACTGGACCGAGTTCGACTGCGGGTTCTCGACCAAGTGGCGGTTCAACAACGGCTCCAACGACGCCCTCGATGGCCTGAACGTCAGCCAACGTCGCCCGATCTTGGACACCAACGGCACGGGCTTCAGCGGCACCGCCGTGCTCGTCGCCGGCAATCTCGCGCTGACGGCAGGCCACGTGGCTTCGGCCCTGGTCGTGGGTGACTCGATGTGTCGGCGCTTCGGGACGTCGAGCACGCAGTGCCGCAACGTCGACTCGGTGGTGGTCTCGGGCGATGGAGGTGGCAACGATGACTGGGGTCTCATCAAGTTCAGCGCGAGCTTTACCGGGGGCCTGGTCTACAACCTGTCCAGCGAGTCGGACGGGCAGATCAACAACCACACCCCGCGCATCGCGGCCTATCCCACGCTCGTGCGGGGCGAGGAAGCCATCTGCGGGACGTCTGCGCTGCTCGAGGGGGAGCGCAACCTGGGCAACTACCACGCGCTGCTACAGCGCGAGGCCCGAGTCGATCTGACGGCAGGTGGAGGGTCCTCGGGGGCGCCGTACTACTACTACGACAATGGCGACTACTGGATCTTCGGCATTCACTCGGGGCGGAG
>JAHZJA010001048.1 GCA_022601155.1 Deltaproteobacteria bacterium
CATCGCCAGCGTACGGGCGCCCTCGTCGACGTCTTCTCGTCGTGCTGCCGCGGGGGTGGGGCCCGACGCGGGGGTGGGGCCCGCCGCGGGGATTGGGCCCGACGCGGAGGCGGGTGTGGCCGCGGGTGCCTGGGGTGCACCACGGCTGGGCAGGGTCCACGAGTTGGACCGAGGTGGCGCCCCGGAGGCAGGAGCAGGTGTGGCCCCGGCCGAGGGGGGAGGGGAGCGGCCCGGTGGCGTCTGGGCTCGGCCCGCCATCGCGGCAGCCCGCATCTGGTCGGCCAACAGCGGCATCGTACGCTCGGCCTCGGGTACAGGCCCACGCGCGTTGGGGGGGCTCGCAGCGGCACCCGGCGGGGTGGATCCGGGTCGGGCGCCTGCGGGCACGGGGCGCGAGCCGGCTCCGAGCGCCACCGTGCGGTCTGGAGCTCCCGTAGGGTTGTTGCGTCCTGGAGGTGCGGGGAGCTGTGTGCCGGGCTGTGCCGCTGCGGCGCGAGCCGTGCCGACACCCGGTCGGCGGGCGTTGATGGCCGGGGTGCCGCTGGGCAGCGTCCGGCCGCTGCGGGGTGGCAAGGGTCCGCCGAGCCCTCCACTGGCGCCGGGCAGCGTCCGACCGCTGCGGGCGGTAAACGGGCGTGCCGGCGCGGGCCGGTTCATCTGCGGAGGAAGCTCCGTCTGCCCGGTCCGAGACGCAGGGCCAGGCGGCAGGGGCTTGCGGGCCGCGGCCGGCCTCTTCATCGGGGTGGTCGCGCCTTCGACCGGTGGCGACCAGCGGCCGGGGGAAGGTCGGGTGGCTGCGCCGACGGCAGGCTGACCGAGCTTGGGGGCGGGTGGCACCCGCGGTGTGCGGGGCTCGGTGCGGCGAGGCACCGGTGCGGTCTGAGCCGGTGGCACGGCCCCCGCCTGACGGCGGTTGGTGGGAGGATCGGTCGAGTCTGCTCCCGCTTCGCTCTTCGCCGCGGTCCCATCGGCAGCGGCTTGTTGGGGCGCGTCCTTGCCTTCGGTCCAGGCCGAGGGGGCACCGGGGATCAGTGTGCGCAGATCGGGGGCACGCCGATTGACCTGGGTGTCCTCCTCGTCCTCGAAGTTGCCCATCGAGGTGGCGCCAGTGCCTGTGCTCGACACGTCGGCCGACTCGAGCGCCAGCGGGACTTCCTCTTCATCCTCGTCCCATGGCAGCGGCTTCTCACCGCACAGATCGCGCAGGTACTCGCCGAGGCTGTCGATGGAGGGCGACAAGCCCTGCTCCCGGGCGAACTTCTCCAAGTCCTCCCGCATCGCATCGGCGGTGGGATAGCGGTCGTCGGGCTTCTCGGCGAGCGCCTTGAGCACGATGCGCTCCAGCGGCGCCGAATAGTCGTCGATCCGGGTCGAAGGAGGCTCGATGGTCCCCGTGAGGATCTGGTGGAGGACAGCCAGCTCGTTGTCGCCGCGGAACAGCCGCGTCAACGTGGTCATCTCGTACAGCAGGATCCCAATCGCAAACACGTCGCTGCGACGATCGACCGGCTGAGCCCGGCACTGCTCGGGCGACATGTACGAGGCCTTGCCCTTGAGCATCCCGGCCTGGGTGACGTGGGTCGCAGCCGCGGCCTTGGCGATGCCAAAGTCCACGATCTTCACCTCGCCGTCGTAGGAGACCAGGATGTTGGTGGGCGAAACGTCCCGGTGGACGATTTTCAGCGGGCTGCCGTCTTCGTCGAGTTGCTCGTGCGCGTAGTGGAGCCCCTCACACACCCCGATACCGATCTGAACGACGTGCTCGAGGGGCAGGGTGACGTCGATCTTCTGGGCCGCCTTGATGATCGTCCTGACGTTTTCGCCATGGACGTACTCCATCGTAAAGAAGTAGTCCTCGCCGTCTTGCCCGATGTCGTGGACCCGCACGATATGGCGGTGGTCCAGCGTGGCGGCCAAGAAGGCCTCATCGCGAAACATCCGGACGAACTCCGGGTCCTCGGCGAGGTGCGGCAGAATCCGCTTGAGGACGACGACCTCCTGGCTACCGTTGTCGTGGGTGGTGCGCGCGAGATACAGCTCGGCCATACCACCGACGGCAAGCCGTCCGAGGACCTCGTGGCTCGCCCCATGCACGCCTCCGGCCGGTATGGCCACTCCTTGAGACTGGTGCGCCACCGTCGTGCACGATGCTAGCCCGCGCGTCATCTCGTCCGCAAATACGCGCGAATGCGGACTCCGGCCTGTTGTCGAGTTCGACAATCGGATGGGGGTCCGCACCGCGGGTGGGTCATGGTCGGCGCTTGCCCCAGGACCAGAACTGCGGTTCGGTGCCGTACGGGTCGGAGGCAGGGGCCCATGACCGTTTTGAGGACGGTGGGGTCGACCACAGCGTTGACTGCGCGGACGCGCAGGAGACCCGCTGAAACCCATCGTTTCATGGGGGTGCCGGACCTCGGATTCGGCGGTGGTGGCGGCCGGGTCGAGCATGGAGGCCACGGGGCGGTGGCGAGATCGCGGCCAGTTCGGGGCTGGATCGCAGGGTGCACCTTTTGCGGCCCACAGGTCTCGCCACCTATCGCTCCGCGGTCACGGGAGCGGGGCCTGGCCCAACATCGGTCTGGATTTCGGTGGTCGCGGGGGCCCATCCCGGCCGCAGCTGCCGTTCGTCGGGTGGTCGGTGAGTCCCGATGCGCGCGCCGTGAAGATGATCGGGCAGATCGAGGGGCCGACGATCATCGAGTCCACAGAGGCCGCGGCAGGACCGCAGCTGCCCCGCGGTCGACACGGGCTGGGCTTCCCCGTTGGCCCCATCGTTCCGCGGACACGAGCCCGTCGCCACCGCGGCACGCCCTCGTCTCGGGCCGCGCTGACCGGGCTCGGTCGGCTCGTGTTCGCCGCACGAGTTTTCTCGAAACGGTTGCCAGCGCGGGGGGCTCTACCGTCGCGTGGCATCGATCGTCTTCAACATGAGGGCCGGGACGCTGGTCGTGACCGATGGCGGCGGGTCGTTCTCGATTGCGGCGAGCTCCGGCCGGGCGCCCTACACCAACCGGGCCTCGGCGGTTCGGCGTCGCAACGAGGGTCCAATCCCGTTGGGTACCTACCGCATCAACGCCAGCGAGCTGTCCGATCCGGGGGTGCTCGGTGACATGGCACGTGGCCTGACAGGAGACTGGGGCGACTGGCGGGTCCGCCTCCACCCCACGGGCTCGACCCGCACCTTCGGGCGCGACGGGTTCTTTCTGCACGGAGGGTCCTCCCGTGGGTCCGCGGGATGCATCGACTTCGGCGG
>JAHZJA010001049.1 GCA_022601155.1 Deltaproteobacteria bacterium
CGCCGATGGAGCGACGAGCGGCGATGATGGGGACAGCTGGACGCCGTGTACCGCCGACAACCCCTGTCCCGACGGCCAGTTCTGCTTCAATGGGCTTTGTGCCGTGGGCTGCCAGAGCGATGGCGACTGCGCCGACAACCAGTACTGTGATACCGACAGCCTGCTGTGCCAAAACCAGCAGGTTCCGACTTGCACCGGTGATGGCGATTGCGCCAGCTCGCAGATCTGCGTCAACAGCTACTGCACCACGCCCCCCGTCGATGTCAGCTGCGACCCCGACAACTACCTCGAAGACGGGTGTGACTCGAACGCGATCTGCCTCGAGGATGTAGACGGGACCAGCGCGTGCTACACGATGCCGGCGTGCAACGCCGATGGGAGCTGCCCCGTCGGCCTCGAGGGGGCGGTCTGCAACGACGGCTATCTCAGCGTCAAGGACCGTATCTGCCTCATCGGACTGTGCGAGGACACGGCCAACTGCCCTGCCGACTACGGCTGCGTCCGTCTCCTGGCCAACTCCCCCTTGGGTCTGTGCAGCAACGGAGGTATCGGGGCTCCCTGCGCCGACGCAGCCGACTGCACCAGCGGGATGTGTACGACGTTCCCGGGGTTCGACGGCGGATTTTGCCAGTAGGACGGCCGACCGTCGCGAGTCGAGGTCGCCCGCGTGCGTCGTCGGGCGGCACGTCGGTGCTTCCATGGTTCGGACCAACGTCGCGGACGGTATCGGTCCATGGCCGCGTGCGAAGGCGAGGCCTGAGCCGGGCAGGCTCGCCCGGCCTTGGCTACCCCCCCGAGCACCAGCCCGGCGCTACACTGTCGTGATGACGGGCCGCAGGTCCCCGGGAGCCTCGACGCTGACGGCGGGCGCTCCCCAGCTCGCTCGACTCGGAGGCTGGCGGCTGGCGCTGCGATTGGCCGTCGCATCGACGGGGTCGGCCCGGGCGGAGCTGCTGGACGTGACCCTCGCACTCGGGACCGGGCCCGACGGCGCCCTCGATCAACAGTGTCGCGCACAGGTGCTGACCGTGGGCGCGATGGATGATGAGTCGGCCGCGGCGGCGCGTGCCCGCGCCATACTCGACGAACCCGGGCTTCCAACCGAGGCCATCGGGGAGCTGCTGCACGTGCTACCGCTGGCGAACGCCGAACCTCGGCTCGAGCTTCACCTTCGGCGCGCGCTCGACCTCCCCGACGACGATGCTCGCTGGGATGCGCTCGGGGACCTCGTCGCCGCACTGCCCGATCCGGTCGCCTCACGATGGGAGCGATGGTTTCGCGACGCGCACGACCGCCGCTACCCCGAGGACCCCCGACGCCTGCACCGAATGGCCGACCACGAGCGAACACCCGCCCAGTCCGCCCTGCTGGCGGCCACGGAGATCGCGAACCACGGGGCCTCGTTCGAGGCCTGGCGGCTGGGACGGCGAGCCGCCGCGGCGCCCCCCCACCAGCGAGGACCATGGCTCGACCGCACCCTCGACGCGTTCGAGGCCATCGCACGCACCCCTGTCGATCCCGGCAACGACGAGGGGCCCTTGTGGGCGGTGGCGCACTTGCTCGATGAGCCTCGGCTGCGGCGAGCGCTGGCCATCGTGGAGCGCATGCAGCCGGCGGGATGGGTGTACGAGCTGGGGGGATCCCGCGCTTCGCTGGCGACCCGGCTGGCCTGGCTCGGGCATACCCAGGAGGCGATCGAACAAGTCACTCGCATCGGGGTCTCCGATCCGTTTGCCGCCCAGTGGCGAGCGACGGGCTGGGCCGGCGTGCTCGCAGCCCGACAAGCCGAAGACCCTCGCCTCGGCGTCGAAGCTCTCGTCGCCCTGACCGCAGGGGATCCCGCGCATGCCGACGAAGACTTTCGCTATCGGCTGCTCGACGATGTGATCAGCGCGTCAGACGGACGCGTCCCGACCGCGGCGCAGGTCGAGGGCTGGGTTGGATTCGCCGCGGCCTTCCACGACCCACGGCTACGAGCGCTGGCGCTCGAACACCTGGCGGGGGCCTGGAGCGCGGCGCTGCCGGTGCGCCGCTGGCTGAAGATCCTCGACGCGCTGGCCGATCCGGCCCCCGCACTCGAGACGCTCGCCGAGGCAGTCGCGGAGACCGGAGAAGACCCGGGACCGGTGCTTTCGGCCCTGCTCACCCACGTGGGCGGGCTCCCGGCGGCCGAGATGGCGGAGTGGTTCCAGCCCCTGTCTGCCTACCGCCACGCCCTCACGCAGCACCAGCTACGGGGTCCGTGGGAGGCATGGATCGACGAGCTGGCCTCCGCAACACGGCCTTGTCACGTGCTGGAGTTCGAGGATTTCGCCGAGGTCTTGGTCGCGGTGGAAGGGACCGATGCTCCGCTCGAGCTGGGGCGGGCCATGCTCCGCAGTGCGCGATGATCGGTGTCATCCCAGCCGCATCGGACCGCACACCACATCGACGCCGAGCACCGACGCGGGGTCGATGCGCGACAGGTGCGTCCGTTGATCGCCGAGTGCTGGAGTGTGGGCACCGCTGCGCCGACCCGAGCGTGGTTCCGCGCCGCCCCTGAGCTACGATCCCGGCATGCGATCGAGCCGACGACGAGCTCTCATCGGTGCGTGTCTGGGTGGGGCCATCGGTTGTGCCAACTCGCCAGGCGCCAGCCATGGACACCACGAGGTCGCCGAGTCCACGGATGCCACCACGCCGGCAGGACAACCAATTCCCGCGCACTGTCGGGTCCCTGCAGACGCCGAGGCCCTGCCGTGGCTCGACTACCCTGGCGAGCTTTGTATGCCGGATGAGCAGTCACGCGTGGTTCGCAGCGAAGATGAGTATCGGCGCCTGGTCGCGTGCACTCCCGAGGGCGGTGAGCCCGTTCCAAGCGACGTGGACTGGTCGACCCATGAGCTGTTCGTGTACCGGGCCTGGTATCAAGGCAATGCTGGCTCGTTCGTCCGCATGCTCGACACCGGAGACGGTCGCGTTGCGCAGTTTCACCGACCAAACTACTGCGGCGGTGCGGCACCCCCCGAGGGCCACATGGTGCTAGGCGTCGTGCTGCCCCGACGTGAAGCAGGCGCGGTCTCGGTGATCGGCTGCGACAACCAACCCTGCGACTGGGAGATCAACGGGTCCGGACCTCCCCCCTGAGCGCCCCTGCGGCCGGGGTTCGAAACAACGCCGTCCTCCCTGTCGGGCACCCCGGCGAGCGCCTCGAGATCGCCAACGCCCGGCTCCCGTCACCAAGCGTTGGCGGTGAGCCCGGGCTCCACTGCGACCGGAGGCGACGGCCAGCTCAGACGGGACTGTGCCGGTACAGCCACACCTGACGCTGCTCCCAGTAGTGGCCAAAGAACAGGGTGACGCCGCAGTGCGGCAGTGGGACATGAAACACGGAGTGGTTGGCCATGTTTGGCGTGTCGATCATGTCGTCGAGCATCGTCCACGTATCCCCGGCCGGGTCATACTCCCACCATGTACTGGTCTCGGGATTGCCCACCAGGAACCGTCCGCTGATCGGGTCCACGCTCTTGAGGGTCTGTCCGTTGCTCAGCGACAATGGAGCGTCTGCACCCCGGGTCAGCTGCCCCGCCGCATCGATGACATAGTTGATGTTCGCGCCACCGTTGCCACCACCGACCCAGACCAAGTCGTGGGGGGCACTGTGCTCGGCGAACGTGTTGTACGTGCCCCACGGCGCGCCCCCTTCGAGCGAGAGCTGTGTCCAGCTCGCGCCGTCGAACCACGCCACATCACCGACGGCACCGACGAAGACCAACCCGTCGAGCGCATCGAACCAGGTCAGCGCCGTCGTCGTCGGGGCGGCGAACGGGATCTCGGGCACGGTGTCCCACACGTCATCGACATGGCGATGGACAGCCGGGTCGTTGAACAGCGCAAAGAAGTGCTCCCCGGTCTGGGGGTTCATCGCGTTGCCGTCGTAGGCGTGACCCGCCCCGATGAACGGTGTCTGTTCGATCGTCCACGTATCGGTGAGTTCTTCGTACGCCAGCATCTCGTACTTCGCCGGATTGGCGCAGCACGTCCCGGGCCCGCCCACCCACTGGAGCCGTCGCGCGCCCGGGTCCCACGTCGCCGAGTCGTTCCAGTACAGCAGGCTATAGCCCATCTCGAGGGCATCGAGGCTCGGGTTGTCCGGCATCGTTGCCCAGCTACGGGCGGGCAGACCGGCCACAACGTCCGCGAGCACCGAGCCCTCGCAGTCCAGCTCGATCGGTCCACCCGAGGTCCCGCTGTCGTCGGACCCCTCGCCTCGGTCATCCTCACCCGTGCTCCCGTCGGCCGCTGCGGTCGTCCCCGATACACCCGAAGAGCCCGAGTCCGCCGTGTCGCCAGGCGTGTTCCCGCTGCCGTTCCCCGTACTCACCGTCGACGACGACCCCGCCGAGGTCTCCATCCCCGGTTCCGAATCGGCCCCACACCCCACCAGCAAGCACACCAACCCAACCATCGAACGATCCATGACATCGAGCCTATCGACACCGGGCAGGCGGCGGTATCGGCAGCGTTGCCGATGTCACCACCAGACCCCATCGGTTCCACCGGGGGATCAGGGTGTGAGCATGAGAACCCGCCCTGCACTGCAGCCTCGACGTGTCTGCGGATCTCCGCTGGCGCCGCAGATCTTCGGGGACCGACTCCTTTGTTTGCACCGCTGCATGGTTCCGGGAAGCGCGGCGAATGCCGTCGCTGAAGCGAACGCCGCGCCGTCTCTCGGGATTCAAGCCGTTCGGTGCACCCGATGGCGGTACCAGTTGGTGACGTTGCAGGCCTTACGCCCCCGGCGTCGGGTGGTTGTCCAACATCCGGCCCCACAGGTTGCGGAGCCCCATCAACGGTCGTCCGGCTCCCACGATCGCGATGCGGCTCTCGTCGCTGCGCACCGCGATGCGAGCCGCCACCGACAATGGCCGCGAAGCCTCTGCACGTCGCGCCAGGACCGTCGTCCGGCGAACGCCTGCGGGTTGGTGCTCTGGGCTACGAACCTCCCCGACGGCCAGCGATGCGAGGCGCTCGACAATCGCCGCGAAGCCTCGGCACGTCGCGCCAGGACCGTCGTCCGGCGAATGCCTGCGGTTGGTGCTCTGGGCTACGAACATCGCCGACAGACGGCCAGCGATGCGAGGCGCCACCGACAATCGCCGCGAAGCCTCTGCGCGTCGCGCCAGGACCGTCGTCCGGCGAATGCCTGCGGGTTGGTGCTCTAGGCTACGAACGTCGCCGACGGACGGCCAGCAACAGCAACGCCGCCCACCACGACGGGACGCGACCGGGCGCCGAGTGACAGCCGCAGCCGTCGTCACCGTCGGTTGCACCCGCGGTGTTGGTGCCGTCGTCCGAGGCGTCGGAGTCTGAAGCGGAGTCCGGGTCAGCCGTGGGCGATGTGCCCGTGCCATCGGGGTCCGTACCGTCGCCCGTGTCGGTCCCATCGCCGGCCGACGTCGTGTCGCAATCATCCTCGCTCGAGCAACCACCTTCATCCGACCCGGGGCTGGGCAGCGTGATCACGCGCTCGCGCATGTAGGCGGTGTACTCGCGGTTCATCGGATCTTCGACGACCACGCGCACGCGGACCGACTGCCCCGCCATCTCCGGATCGAGCAGCATCTCGAGGGCGAAGCTCTCGCCCTGCACGGGCTCGTCCTGTAGGAATGGCTGCCAGGCATCGCCCCCTCCGACGGGTGCCCACGACGCGCTGAGGGTCGCGCCCGCCATCGCGCTCACGCAGCCCTCGAGGGTGACCGACTCGGTGATCTCGACGACCTCCTCGCCGTTGAGCACGGCTGCCGCCGGCCCGCTGGCGGCAGGATCGGGTTCGTCCACCACCTTGATCACGCCCGGTCGCGGTGACCACAAGCTCGCGGCAGGGTCGTGGGTGTAGCCCTCGATGACGTAGGTCCCCGCGGGCACGGTGGTCGTGTCCCAGTCGACGCCCTCGGCCGCGGCGTCAAAGGTGATCGGACGGCGCTCGGCGTCGGCGTTGATGCGCAGCGCACAGGTCGCCCACTCGGGATGGAGGTCGAGGACCTGGTTGCCGACCACCGTGCCGAGATCGACGAGCTCGCGGGCCTCGGCGGCGGCCACATCCGCCTCGCTGATCCACTGCGGTAGCTCCTCGTCCGGATCGTGGCCCCGGCACAGCGCGAAGAACTGGTGACGTCGGCCATCGGCGACCTCGTCTTCGGTGACCTCGGTGTCCTCGAAAGGAATGTCGTACGGGAGGTTGGCGATGGGCTCGCTGGAGCGGTCGATGACGCGCATGCAGGGCACGTCCGACCACAGGACCGGAGTACGCAGGCGTTGGCCGTCGATGGCGAGCGCCGCGGGCGGGCAGAGCAATCCGGCCGCCGCGAACGCAGCGACGACGGTGGGCAGCCCCAGCCGAGCAACGGCAGGGGTGGAGTCGATTCGGGAACGATAGCGGGCCGACATGGAGCGAACGGAAACCTAGGGTGTGTGCCGGACCAGGACCAGGCCAGCCGTGTCGTCGCTGATGGCGATCACGCCGTTGGAGAAGAACGGATACGCCGAGAACGCGCCGCCGAATCCCGCATCATCATCGAGCGGGAACGTGTCGAAGTGACCAACCTGAGCGGCCTCGCCATTCGCCACGTCGGACAGGTCGAGCACGACCATCCCCGCGTGGTAGTTGGCCAGGTACGCGTAGTTGCCTCGCACGAACAGGTTGTGATCGGTGGCCGGGAGCTCCGACTCCCACGTACCGATATGGGTCGGAGCGTCGAGATCGGAAACGTCGAAGATGAACGTCCGCGTGTTCGTGCCGTTTTCCAGCTCGTCGTACTCGTCGTTGACGAGCATGTGCGCGTAGTCCTCGGTGAACCAGGACTGGTGGGCATGGCTGGCCCCCGGATAGGGCACGGTCGAGATCATCTGGAGATCGCCCGGATCGGTCACATCGATGAACGAGACGGTGCTCCCGAACCCGTTGGAGGTCACGCAGATATCCCGCCCCTGGTAGTCCTGATCGGGGCCCTCGTAGCGCAGACAATCAGCGTCGTGGATGTTGGCACCGACTGGGAGCACGCACCCCTCGAACACGGGGTTCTCCGGATCGTCGAGATTGGTGATGTACAGCCCCTCGGAGCACTCGCCTACGCGCACCGCGTATGCGGATCCGCGGGTGTTGTTGAGGGCCAGGTTGTGGGCGCGCCCGAAGCCATCGTGCCAAGCCGTGGCCTCGAAGGTCACGGGCGGGTCGGACACGTCGAGCAAGCTGTGGAGGTCGAAGACCTGCATGCCGTGGCCCTGGTAGTCAGCGACGATGTACGCGTAGTGGTCGAAGACCTTGATGTCGCGCAACCAACCCGATCCGGCGACCGTGACCGTCGGCAAGATACCGAGCACCGTGGCGCAGTACGTGTGGGTGATCTCGACGAAGACCGTGCCCGCGTTCGCTCCGACCAGCGCAAACTCGCGGCCTGACTCGGGATGGGTCCAGCCCCACAGGTCGGAGATGGACTCGACGCCCAGCTGCTCGGCAGAGAACTGTGCGATGAACTCGACCTCGTCGCACGACCAGCCGCCCGCCATGCCATCGACACAGGGGTTGAGGACCGGGGCGCAGGCGCACCCGTTGCCGATACCATCACCATCGTCGTCGAGTTGGTCGGCGTTCGGGATGGAGCCACAATTGTCGCAGACATTGCCGACGCCGTCGCCGTCGCCGTCGCCCTGGCCCGGATCGAAGGTTGCGGGGCACGCGTCGCAGGCATTGCCAACGCCGTCGCCGTCAACGTCGCCCTGGCCCGGATCGGGGGTTGCGGGGCATACGTCGCAGGCATCGCCAACGCCGTCGCCGTCGGAATCGAGCTGGTCGGGGTCGACGACAGCAGAACAAGTGTCGCAGGCGTCCCCCACACCGTCGCCGTCGGAATCGAGCTGGTCGGCATCGGCATCGCTCGGGCACATGTCGACGCAGTCGGGGACTCCGTCCGCATCCGCGTCGGCGGGATCGCAGCAGCCGTCGAGGCAACCGTCGCTCCCAGTGTCATCACCGCCGCCCGAGTCGTCGGAGGCCGTAGGGTCGGGGCTGCCTTGGGTGGTGCCGTCACCACTCGATGCTCCCTCGGTACCCGAGCCGCTGGGCAGGCCGCCGTAACAACCAACGGCCAGCAGCGCCCACCCCACCAACAACAGTTCAGAGCGTCTGGTCACGCAAGACTCGATTTGTGAAGCGCGAGATGTTGTCCGGCGTTTCCGAATTGTCGGGGGCATGGCGGATTGGGGCGTCGGCGGTCAGAAAATGAGCAGAGGCCGCCTAAGCGCATCAAGTTGCGACGCTGGACCGAAAGTATTCGGCGATGCCGAAAAAAGATCGAAAAGGCCCCAAACGACGTTCTTGGGCACAATTTACCCGGGCATGCTCGCCCGTACGAGGGGCATTCGTAGCCACGCGAACGTCATCTCTCGGCCCTCGCGCAGGACCGCGCCCCACCCACTCCTCCAGAAGCGGGGCGAGGATTTGCGAGCCGGGTCGGCGAGGGAAGGCGTCACAGCTCGACGGTGTCGCTCATTGCGATCTCGGGCGAGCAGGGGGCGCCCGATCGCTGCGTTGGCCCTGGAATCGCGTCTTTTTCGGGGGGCGCCGAGACGACATGCCGTAGCGGATCGCAACCTTCGGCTCGTCGGGGTCGTCGGTGTGGACGAAGAACTCGTGGGAGTCGTTGTCGCCGATCTTCTCCCGCGCGTCCCCGCGGATGCGTAGCAGGATCGGGGTCGCCGTCCCCTCTGGCTCGAGCACCTCGACGTCGAGAATGTCATCGGGATCCTCGACCTCCTTGATCTTGGGAGGGTCGCCGCGCCGCGTCGCGATGCGAATCGTCTGCGCCTGGAACTCACCGTCGCGCAGTACGAAGCCGATCCGCTTGGGGTAGCGCAGGTTCAACGAGACGCTCGCTCGCACCGAGACCTTCAGCTCGGGCGTGTGGTCTCCCGTGGTCTCGACGACGACATTCGTCGCGATCA
>JAHZJA010001050.1 GCA_022601155.1 Deltaproteobacteria bacterium
ACTGGCCCGCGCGATGAAGAGCCGCTGGTTCCAGCCTGCGTTCCAGATCCCCGTGGTGATCGCCTTCCTCGCGGTCATCGTGGCGGGGCTGGTGGGCAGCCAGGAGCCGGGCCGCAACATCGCGCCCGTGCTCACGTGGAACATCTGGTGGATCGGGCTGATCTTCGGGGTCTTCTTCTTCGGCAACCTGTGGTGCTTCATGTGCCCGTGGACCGCGATCCCCGACTGGGCCATGCGCTTTTCGATGACCTCGGCCACCAAGGTCCGCGGCCTGGGTAAGAAGTACCCACGCTTCAAGCTGTGGATGTGGCCCGCGATCGTGCTGTTCGCGTTGGTCACCTGGCTGGAGATCATCTACGACGCCGCCAATCGTCCGTGGCTCACCTCGGTGATCGCGATCTTCATGATCGTGCTGTCGTGGGTGATGCTGGTGATCTACGAGCGCAAGGCGATGTGCCGCTACGTGTGCTTCGTGGGCCGCGTCAGCGGCCAGTACGCAATGATGGGCATGGTCGAGCTACGCCGCCGCGACCCTGCCGTGTGCAAGCAGTGCAAGACCCGCGATTGCTTCCACGGACGCGAGGGAGTGGGCCTGCCGTGCCCCACCCACGAGTTCATGGGGGCGATGAACGAAAACCAGTACTGCACGCTGTGCACCGAGTGCGTCAAGAGCTGCCCCCACGACAACATCGGCCTCAACGTACGCAGCAGCGGCGCCGACGTGCTGTACCCCCACCGCAGCAAGCGCGACGAAGCCTATATGGCCATCTTGATCTTCATCGTCAGCGCGTTCCATGGCGCCGCGATGATTCCGCTGTGGATGGAGTGGGAAGACGGACTCCGCGGCTGGCTCATCGACACGCAGACGGCGTGGTTTGGTAGCGACATCGCGGGGTTCTCGGGCAGCCAGGGCGGCACGATGACCTTCACCTTGATGATGCTGGGCTGCATCGTGCTGCCGGGCATCGCCTATTGGACGCTGTGCATGGCGATGCGCTGGGCGAGCGGACGGCCCGACGTCGAGTTCAAGAAGGTCTTCATTCGCTTCGCCTACACCCTGCTGCCCATCGCGCTGTTCTATCACCTGGCCCACAACGCAACGCACGTGTTCTACGAGTGGTCCAAGCTCCGACGCCTGGCCAGCGACCCGCTGGGCTGGGGCACCGACTACTTCGGCACCGCTCGAGCTCCACTGTCGGCGCTGTGGTCGCCCGAGAGCATCTGGTACCTCCAGGTCGCACTCATCATCATCGGCCACATCTACGGCATCCTGGTGGCGCAGCGCGAGGCCTTCCGGCTGTACAAGGGCGACCGCAACGCCAGCCTTCGGGTCCACATGGTGATGATGGTCGGCATGATCGCGATGAGCATGCTCAGCCTGTGGCTGCTCGCACAGCCGATGTTCATGCGAACCGCCGAGGTCTGAGCCCGGCGCCGCCCGTCGCTCGCAGCCCACAATGAAACCCTCGTGAGGTGAAAACCGCTTCAGCGCGCCCCTTGCCGCGGTGGGAAGCGGGCGTCGCCGGAGCGCAACCAACCGATACGCAACGACGGCATCGGCCGTGGGGGCGGCGTTAGGGCCCCGCGATGGTCGACCACGGGCTGGCTAGGCCGGGGGAACCGGGACGGCGAGCAGCGTGGTCTCGTAGCTGGTGGCCAGCCACCCCGGTCCGTGCGCGAACTCGACGTCGTCGCCGTAGTAGACCAACTCCATCGCGAACGGCAGCGGGCTGTACCAGCGAAAGCTGCCGTCGGTGGGCGACAGCTCGAACAGCCCTGGGGGCTCATCCTCGCGCACGCCCGAGCTCCAGCCGAAGACTCGTGTGCCGTCGGTGAGCACTGGCCCGCTCCCGCTCGTCACCATCTTCCAGCGGGTACGCTCGTCGGCCATCGCGTAGGTGTAGCCATCGCCATGCAAGACCACCGTGCCGTCATCGAGCACCGCCTGGCCCTCGGCCGACTCGATGTACGTCCGCCAGCGGCGACATCCGGGTGGCGGCCGTACGCACTCTTCACAGTCGTCGGATCCCTCGAACGTCATCACGCGCGGCTGCGGCCACGCCGACGGCCCGAAGGGTCGTGCTCCTCGGCACTGGGTCGGATCGAGCACGACCAGGTCGTCGTCGATGGTCAGCACCAGCGAGCCCCTGCTCACCGCGACGGCATCGAACGAGTCGTGCGCCCGAGCAACCATGAGCGGGCGCCAGTCTTCCGCGAAGGCGCGCAGCGTGTCGCTCTCCCACAGGTAGCGCTTGCCGTTGTCGTCGAACAACAGGCGTGCGTCGTCCTCGAGCACCTCGTCGTCCAACCGACCCGCCGCCACCACGCACGCTCCCGTGGGAGCGCCGTCGATCTTCCCGCTCGCGGTCGATCCCGACGCGGCCTTCTCGGCCGCCGCTGACCTTGACCCGGTCTTTCCCTGTGCCCTCGACCCCGAACCGGTCTTCCCGTCCGCGGTCGTCTTGGCGTTGGTCTCCGTCTTCCCGTCCGCGTTGGCCGGGGTCTTCCCGTCCGCGACTGCACGCGGCGACGACGAAGCACACGCCTGCGGCCGCACCTCGAAGAACCGGGCCTCGGCATCGCCCACGATCACCGACTGGCCGTGCAGCGCCGCGACCATGATCGCGGGTGAGGGCTCCCCCCGCTCGACATCCAGCTCCTCGGCGCCCGGCTCGTCCTCGTCATCCCAGCCGTCGTCGACCGGGGGAAGCGGCGGCAGCTGGGCAACCCAACGCTCGGTTCCCGTCCGCGGATCGAATGCGACCAACCGAGATCCAAACGCGGCGACCCACGTGGCCGGCTCCGACGACAGCGGCAGCAGCCAAGGCGCAGCGCGATCCTCGGTGCGCCACACCTGCGTGCCATCGCGAATCCCGAGCACGGCCTCGGTGGTCGAGCCCCCCACGACCACCGCCGTGCCGTCGGCATGCACCGCCAAGGCTCGCGGTGCCTCGTCGAGGTCGAGCGTCCACGCTGGCGAGGGTCCCGGCGGCAACGTCTTGGGCGGCGCAGTGGCGCCTTCCATCGCCGCGATCAGCCGCTCGTCGCAGCCATCCTTGAGACCTCCCAGCGGGGGAAGGCACTCCATCACCTCCTGCGGCCACGCCATGCACTTGTCGAACAGGCTCTTGCGTAGCGTGCGGGCCTCGTCGCGCATGCTCGCGCGGCTGCGATCGGCCTCGGCGCCTGCGGGATCGTCGTCCAGCGCGGTGACCAGGGCCTGCCCGGTAAAGGCCACCGTCTGCGCCATGTCGAGGGCGAATCGATCGCAGTCTCGCTTGCGCCGCGCTGCGGGCGAGTCGTCGACAGCCTCCGCGGGCTTGTCCTTGTTGCACGCACCAGCGGACATCACCGCCGTGGCGATCACGAGCCGAGACCAACGCATGCGCGGCCGAGTCCGTCGCCCAGCTCAGGCGAACATCGCGTCGAGCTCGGTGGCGATGGCGGTCTCTTCTTGACCCTTGGCCAGCGCCAGCTCTTGCACGAGCAGCGAACGCGCCGTGTCCAGCATCTTCCGCTCACCGAAGCTCAGCTCCTTGTCGGAGCGGAGAATGCACAGATCGCGCAGCACCGAGGCGATCTCGACCAGAGACCCGGTCTTGATCTTCTCCATGTACTCGCGATAGCGGCGATTCCAGGTGGCGGTGGAGATCTTGGCACCCCGGTGGGCGAGGACGGTGTACACGCGCTCCACCTCAGCCTCGTCGACCAGCATGCGCAGGCCGACGGACTTGGCGTTGTGCTTGGGCACCATCACCTTCATGTTGTTCTCGAGTACGCTGAGAACGTAGAACTCGAGTTTGGCGCCCGAGATCTCACGTGCCTCGAGACCCGTGATCTCGGCCACGCCGTGACCGGGGTAGACGACCTTGTCACCTACGCTAAAGGTTTGGGCCATGGTCCTGCTCCAGAGCGTCGCGGGTCTGTAGGCTCGCCAAGCTTGCGAACGCTGGGGTCAACTGGCACACCACGGGCAACGTAGGAGGCGTATTGGTAGCAATTTGGAGCACTTTAAGCAAGAAGAGAGAGTGAAATGCTCGGGATGGCTACCAACGAGCCGCGCCTGGCGCTGACGGCCTCACCCAGGGTTTGCTCGGGACCACGACGGACCGATCGAGCGAGGGAGAGGGGAACAAGTCAGCTGAGCTCGTGGGGCGTTTCCTGTGGGAATGACGGGTCAGCGGCGGCTTGGTCGCGTTTGAGGTGGCGACCGACGGTCGTCCGCAGTCCGGTCGGGCCGGTGTTCCCGCCATTTTAGCGCGAACCGAGCGGAAGGCGAATACGTGGTCGGTGCCGTATATTCTCGGGCCATGACCACCTCCCCTGCGAGATGGCGGCTGCGCCGTCGCCCCGGATTGGTGGCCACGTTGTCGGTGGTCACCCTTTTGGCGGGCTGTGGCCATAGCCCCGATCGTCTCCCCGAGCTCGATCGACGGTTCTATTACAACCTGCCGTCGCCCGAGGATCAGAACGATTTTTTGCGCCTCAAGGCCGACCAGCGCCAGGGTTTCCTCGAGGAAAAGGGGCTGTGGGACCAGTGGAAGGCACTTCCCGAGCCCCAGCGAGAAGCGGCGGCCTCGGGTGAGGTGGAGCTGGGATTCGAGGAGTTCGCGCTCTACATGGCGTGGGGACCCCCCGCCGACACCCAAGATCGGGACACGAACGGCCGTCCGCTCCAGCTGCACACCTTCATTCGGTGCTCCAGCGGACCCAAGCGGGGCCGCTATGTCCGGAGCAATCTCGACTGCGACGGAACCTCCAGTGAGACTCAAGTCTCGATCGGGCAGGGCGTCGTGGTGGAGATCATCTACCCCAACTGAGCCCCGCCCGTACGGGCCACCCTCACTCGGTGGTCTGGATCTCGCCGCACAGCAGCTCGAGGATCGTCGCAACCGGCACTCCGCTGCCGCCCGGCGTCGTCACCCCGTAGGCCTTGCTCGCCATGGCCGGCCCGGCGATGTCCACATGCATCCAGCGGCGGCCCTCGTTGAACTCGCTGAGGAACAAGCCCGCCGTCAGAGCACCGCCCCACCGCTCACCGGTGTTGCGCATGTCGGCGATCTTGCTCTTGAGCTGCTCCTTGAGATTCTCGGGCAGCGGTAGCCGCCACATCGTCTCGCCGCTGCGCTCCGAAGCCGCCATCCAGTCCGCGTGCGCGGCCTCGTCGTTGGTCATCACCCCGGCGATCCGAGGACCGAGCGCCACGATGCACGCACCGGTCAGCGTGGCGAAGTCGATCATCAGCTCGGGCTCGAGCTTGGACCCGTAGATCATCGCGTCGGCGAGCGTCAGTCGGCCTTCGGCGTCGGTGTTGTTGATCTCCACCGTCTTGCCGTTGGATGCGGTCAACACATCGCCGAGCTTGTAGGCCTTGCCGCTGACCAGGTTCTCGGCCGCCGCCACGAGCACGTGGACCTCGTACGCCACCTGCAAGCGCGTCGCCCCTTCGAACGCCGCCAACACTGCCGCCGCGCCACACATGTCGAGCTTCATGTCGAGCATGCCGTCGGTGGGCTTGAGCGAGTATCCACCCGAGTCGAACGTCACGCCCTTGCCGATGAGGCAGATACGGGCCTTGCTGGTGCCTTTGGGGCGATACGTGAGGTGAATGAACCGCGGGGGCTCATCGCTACCCTGCGCGACGCCGAGGTAGCAGCCCATGCCGAGCGCCTTGCACTCGTCGTGGTCGAGCACCTTGAGTGAGACGTCGTGGCCTTCGGCGGACAATGACTCCACCATCTGCTCGGCGGTGGTCGCCAAGAAGGTGGGCGTGACCAGTCCCGGCGGACCATTGCCCAGGTCGCGGGCACGAGCCACCGCGGCGGCAACGATCTGACCGTGCGTCGAACCATCGCCAGGCGCTGCCGATCGACCCCACGCACTCACGGCGCGAAGGCTCGCCGGTCGACGACCCGACTCCGACAAGAAGCGATCGTAGGCGTAGGTCCCAAGCTCGAGTCCTTGCGCCAACAGGTTGCCGACTTGCGGTGCGTCGTCACCCTCGGCGGGCAGACCCTCGGCACCGTGCAGGTCCAACACCAGATGCTTGGCACCCACGCGCTGCGCCTCGCGGGCAGCGTCATGCGCCAGCTGTCGTAGCGCGGCGGGATCGGTCAGCGAAGGCGTGCCGACCAGCATCACGTGCTGCATGGCGCCGTCGACCTCGCGCGTGAACGTAAAGGTATCGCCAGGCTTGGCCGCGAATGGCGATTGCTCCACCGCCTGCTTTGCAGCTGCACCAAACCGTTGGCCAAGGGCCTCGGGATCGTGATCCGCCCGCAGCGGTGTCACCAGCAGCTGGCCAGCGGTGACTGCCGGCTCCTCCGTCGTCCAGTCGATGTCGAGCATCCGGTCTTCGTCCTTGTGGTCAGCGAGGGTGCGCTTGACCCGCGGACCCATCCGCAGTCAAATCGCGCGGGTTTATTGCACACCCCGAGAGCCCCGCCCAGCGCGCAAGCGGGAGCCCAGATCTAGCGGTTTCGCGACCGGCGGGCAGGCCGCAATTCCACGACCCGCGGCGACTCCGCGAAACCGTCAACTCTTTGAGATCAAGGAGATTTGCTCATGTAGTCAAAGGTGGTGCATCAGTCACAGATAACTAGGCATCACGATCACTCACCTGCCCTAAATGATCATTCACCTTTGCGTAATTGCGTGCCAAAGATGCTTAATTGTTATTGACACGCGCTGATCGCGACCGTAAGTTCCCCGGAACCGTTGCCCCTTTAGAAGGAGGGTCCACACATGCTCGACGCAGAAACCTCTCAGGCCGCGCAGGCCGCGAAACCGCGCCGCAAGGCCGCCAAGAAAAAGGCCACCAAGAAAAAAGCCGCCAAGAAGAAGACGGCTAAGAAGAAGGTAGCCAAGAAGAAGACGGCCAAGAAGAAGGTCGCCAAGAAGAAGACGGCCAAGAAGAAGGTTGCCAAGAAGAAGGCAACCAAGAAGAAGGCCGCCAAAAAGAAGGTAGCCAAGAAGAAGG
>JAHZJA010001051.1 GCA_022601155.1 Deltaproteobacteria bacterium
CCGGTCGTGGAGGCCGCTGGGAGAAAACTCCCTTCCGGGACAACCTCGACACGCTCGTATCACTCGTCGTCGAGAACTTCCCTTGGACGCTCACGGAGATCGCCTGAAACTCGGAACGGACTTCAGATCTGATGTACTAGGGACCGTTGTCCGGGCAGTCTTGTTTCAAGCGATCCATGACGTCCTGGCTACTGTGGGTCATTGCGGACGTATGTGCCTGGAAAGGGGCTGCGTAGTAGCAAAGGCGTCGAACATCGCCCTGTTTCCTCGCGTCGACTGCCATGGATGCCAGCAAGGCGACGGCGGCGTCGAGTTGCGACGTACGTCCGTACGCTTCCACCAACAGCTCTCGGACCCGCCGATATTCCGAAGGAAACGAGTCGGGGCGAGTCCCACTGTGGACGGCTTCGTCGAGCGCGTGGGCTCGCGTCTTCCAGCTGGCGATGTCCCCGTCGGTCCATGTCTTGGTCTGGATCTTGAGTTGAACATCGAGGTGGAGGTGCTCGACCCGCGCCCGTAGCACATCGAATCGTTCGCGGTCGCTGCTCGGTGGAGCCGTGCCGCGGTCTGCGAGTGTGGTCCCAAGTAGATCTCGGGCCGCCTCTAGCCGTCCGAGCTTCTCCAGGGCACGCGCCGCCAGCATCGAGTGACGCAATGTCGCGGGGTGGCGCTTGCCGAGGCTTTCCCGCATCGTCGAGACGGCCGCCAACAACCGGTCCACATCGATCGACGTACTGTCGGACCAGACCTGTGCGACGACCTCGTGAAGGTCGCAATACGCGATGAGGGGCGCTCGGCGCTCCGTACCTTCACCGGCGGAGAAGGACGCTCGGGCCTGGCTGTAGCGGTCCCGAGCCTCGGCATACCGCCGGGCCTTGAACGAGACGAATGCCTGGGCCAGCAGGGCCGCGCCATTGTTGTCTGTGGTGCCTTGCTGCTCGAGCGCGGTGACGAGGGACTCGATCTGCTCGGTGCTGGCGACGCCGAACATCAGCCCGGCCTCGATCCGTCGAGCCAACACGTCGGTGACGAAGCGTTGGTCGCCCTCATTGGCCCGTTCTGCGTGTTCGAGTGTTGCCCACGCCGACGCGTCCCCGAGCAGAAGCTCGACCGTGCCCAGCTGGTAGTCGAGCATGCCCGATCGCAGGGTCAGGTCGCGAGGGAACGCCTGTCGTGCTTGGTCGAGGAGTGCCTTCGCTTCGGGGTAGTGCCCATGGAGTCGCGCAGATTGGGCGCCGAGCAGCTGCGTCGCCAGCATCTGGTCCGTTTCCCATGAGGGCGTCTCCTTGAGGCAGTCCTCTGGACGGTACAGGTATTCCAACCAGATGCGCTCGCGGGAGACCGTGAGCATGGGGGGCGGCAGTTGTTGCTGCGACGCCTCCAGACCCTGGACGAAACTGTGGAATTGATCCTTGCCCGCCTGAAGGCACTCGCGCACGCTCGAGGACTCGGCACGGCCTTCGACGGCGGCGGACGCCGCCTGCCAGCGCCCTCCGTAACTCTCCAGTCGTTCGCGCAGCGCTCGGCCGTGGATGCGTTCGATGCCGGCCGCGCTGGAGGCTTGGGGCCAGGCCCCGTCCCAGCTCAGCGCGGGGTCGGTGTTCTGGGATTGGCCCAGCATGAGAGCACCGACCAAACCTGCGGCAGACACCGCTCCGATTGCGGCGTATCTCGCCCTCGCGCCATAGGAAGGGGTGAGGTGCTTGCGCAGTATCGTGCCGATATGCCCTACAGACTCGTGCCGATCCTCGGGGCGGCGCGAGAGCCCGCGAGCGAGCAGGTGCTTGAGCCATCGTGGAACGCGACGCTTCCCGTCGCCGGGTGCGAGCTGACCCAGGGCCATGTGGGTGGAAATCTCTCGCATGGTGCGTCCGGCGAACGGTCGGACGCCATGGATGGCCTCGTACAGCGATGCGCACAGGCTGAATTGGTCGCTGCGCGCATCGGTGGGTAGCCCCGCGAACTGCTCTGGTGCTGCGTAGTGCGGAGTCCCCATGAAGACCCCGGCTTGGGTCAGCTGACCATGGCCGACCGGTTCGTCGGTCTTGGATTGTCCACCGCCGAGCGTGTCTGGCTGCTCGGCGCCGTGGTCACTGGCCATCCCATCGACAGTGGCGAGTGTCTCCCCGCGCAGCGCTGACGAATCGACCGTATCGCTGGGACGCGAGGTGGCGGAGGTCCGCGACGTCGACGGGGTCGCGTCGGCGAACTTGACGAGGCCGAAGTCGAGGATCCGGGCCCTGCCGGTCGTGTCGACCATGACGTTCGACGGCTTGAAGTCGCGGTGAACGAGGCCTCGCTCATGAGCGTGGTGCAGTCCCTCGGCGGCTTGCGCAAAGACTTCCAGGATGGTGTCGAGTGGTCGGCGGACTTCACCGAGCCACTCGACCAGGCGGTGGCCTTCGACCAGCTCCATCGCAAGGAAGAACCGGCCTGAGTCGACCAGCCCCTTTTCGAAGACTTGAACCACATTGGGGTGAGACAGCTGCGCGAGCGCGTGGGACTCTCGCTCCAGCCGGGCCCGCTCGGCTTCGGTTTGATACTCGATGAGCTTGAGGGCCAGGGTTCGCTGCAATCGAGTATCGGTTGCGCGGTGCACCCGTCCGAACCGTCCTCGCCCGATCTCCTCGTGGAGTTCGTAGTGGTCCGGGGCCTGACGCTTTTCGCCTCCAAAGAGCCTGTGATGCACTGCGTGGATGCGGTTGGCGTCACTTTGGATCGAACTCGATTCGAGGAGTCGGTCGAAGGTTGTCGATGGTCCAGCCATTCGTGCTCGTCGATGGTTCGCGCGGATGCTATCCGAACGGTCGTTCTCGTCGGCGTTGCGCAATGAGCGCAGAAGCCGGCAAGGAGAGGAAACGAAGGGGGCTTGGTACGGCCCGGCGATCCGACCCGTGGAGATTGCTCCTAGGGCCTTCGAGGCACTAGTGGTGCGGTGGCAGCCGCAATTTTCCATGTCGGGGTTTTCCGACGTGCGCAAGCTCCGCGGCCTGAATCGGGCTATGCACGCGCGGGGACCAGACTCGGCCGGCAGCCTGCACGGCGCCGGGCTCGTCGGCGGTCGGCGCCCGGCACCGGCTACTGGACTTCCGCCGTGGAGACCGGCTCTGGGGCGAGCTGGCACGCATCGATGCAGACACCCAGACACTGCTGCGCGGCGGGTGTCGAGACGTCGCAGGTCGTGGGGGGCTGCGGTGGTGACGTGGGCGGGGTTCGCGGCCGCTGTGAGTCGTCGGGCAGCGTCAACGGGGTGGACAACGATGGACCAGGGCTGGGGATGGTGTCTTCAGCCGCAGGGCCGACGACTGCAGGTGTGGCGGGGGCGTCGAACCGCTCGTGGACGAGCGCGCCTGCGGTGGCAACGGCGACGCCCAAGCCCGCGAGGCCAATCGCCGAGGCGATGCGCGAGCGCAGTGGTCGGCGCTGTGTCGGAGCTCCGGTCCGAGGGCGTGGGAGCGGTTCGTCTCGAAACGTCGCGTCGCTTGCACTGTCCTGGGTCGCCGCCAAGATATCGGCATGGACGCACAACGGCAGCCCGTCATGGGTGCAGGTGTCGTCCAGGGGAGCGAGCGTGTCACCCGGTTGCCCACGGCGGATGGCCTCGATATCCGCTGCGATGACGTGCGCGGCCCGAGCAACGCTGGCGGGGTCGGTCGACAGCTCGAGGATCGACGGCCATTGGACCCGGTTGGCGTGGCGGTCGAGGAACCTCAACGAGAACGGGGCCTCGTCGGTGCTCGTTCCGCTGGCCGTCAGCAGCCCCGAGCCGACGACCCACGTCTGCCCCTGGAGTCCACCGCAGTCGAATACTCGGACCTGACCTTCGAACACGGTGTCGTCACACCGATGGGCTTCCGCATACATCCGGGACAGGACGGCCCACGCCTCGGCTCGGCACGCTTGCGACCGGGGGTATCCGATGCTGGCCAACATGATGTTGACCCGACTGACGCGGTAGATGGCGTCGCTGCCCGTTGCAGGGCAATCTGCGGAGCGGCCCAGCGTCTTGTACTCGAACACCGAGTAGCCGCACGCACGCAGAGCCCGCTCGAGCTCCGCCGCCAGCGATGCGGTGTCATCACCGCAGTACGTCAACGCGACGTCGTAGCGAATGTGTCGGAGCGATCGCACGAGCAGTCCAGCGGGATTCCGCGACCCGCTCGTTCGCACGTATAGGCGAGCCACTTTCGCTGTGACAAGGGGCATTGCAATGACACAAGTGTCAGTCGTGTTCGTCCAAGCTCAGTCGTTCCAGATTTGTACAATTGATCGACGCGTCGACACTCTGGGGAGGATGGTCTCGGGACACCGGTCATCATCCCGTCTCGTTCGGGATTTCGCACCGATGCGCTGAGATCTGGGGGTGCCGACTCGACCGTTCCGTCCACCGGGCCGGGCACGTGAACCGGCATCGGTCATCACCAGTTCAAAGGCGTCACCATGTCGACTGCCAGTGCTCGGGGGTCGTCTTCCCTTGTGCCCATGCCGGAGCGGCCGGGTTCGACCGACAAACGGGGTCGGTGCCGATCGTTGGGGGCCCAGGGGGCCCGATTGGGTCATCGCAGCGCCCAAGGGGCCCCCTGGGTGGTCAGCGCACGGGCCTTGGCCGCCTGCAGTCGTGGGTGTGGAGGTCATGTGGACCCTGGGTTCGGTGACGGGGAGGGCAGGGGTCGGACGGCGTGGGTCGGTGCGGCTGAAGATCTTGGCGACGGCGGTGCGCGGGAGACCTCTGGACCGCGCTGGAGTGCAATGATTTCAGTGATTTGACCTGCGCCGATCCCAGGCTGCTA